>NZ_JBEFNA010000090.1 GCF_040199715.1 Fusobacterium sp. SYSU M8D902 | reverse complement strand
CTCTTTCTTTGAAGAGGTGGAGAACTCCGATTTAGAAGTTGTGACAGAGAATGTGGCTGCAACAACCTCCAACATGGAGGACGAGCTGACGAACGAGGTTCAATCGCCACCGAATCCGCAGAAGTGCATCAGTGGCAAGCAGCGCAAGGCAACATTAGAGGAGTATCAGCAGACCTTCCTCCAAGTTCCAAGGATTGACGACCGCAAGCCAGTCTTCGTCAGTTCCGATGTACGAGACCGTCTTGATCGTGTCGTCCGCATCCTCGGAGGGAGACGCATGAGCGTATCGGGCATCATCGAGAACATCGTGCGCCACCACCTAAGCCTTTATGAAGAGGACTTCGAGGCTTGGCGCAAATTGTGAGAATTAAGGTCTGCGACATTGGACGTGGATAGCTGAAAGGCTGTAGTTCCAACTAACGTGTTCTGAGGGGGAGCGAGGTTATGTTTTGGGAACCCCAAAACGCCTAGCTCCACCATGAGGGCGGAGAAATTCTGCTCCCGA
>NZ_JBEFNA010000089.1 GCF_040199715.1 Fusobacterium sp. SYSU M8D902 | reverse complement strand
AAGAAAGAGCAGAATTTATTAATAATCGCGAGGAGCTTGGACACTGGGAAATGGATACTGTTGTTGGAACTAGAGAAAGTAAAAATTGCCTATTAGTTTTAACAGAAAGAAAAAGTAGAAAACAGATAATCGAAAAAATAGATGCCAAAAATAGTGAAAGTGTAGTAGAAGGAATCAAGAAAATATTTAATCGTTATCCTAAAACTTTCAAAAAAAGATTTTTAACAATAACTTCAGATAATGGAGCTGAATTTATGAATGCTGAAGCTATAGAAAAGCTAGGAGTAACATATTTTTATGCCCATAGTTATTGCTCTTGGGAAAGAGGAAGTAACGAGAACAACAACAAATTAATTAGAAGATTTATTTCTAAGGGAACACCAATCGAAAACTACAGTAAGAAGGAAATTAAAAATATAGAAAAGTGGATGAATAACTATCCAAGAGAGCTATTTCATGGGAAGACGGCTGAAGAAATTTATCAAAATTTTTTCAGAAAGATTGCCTAAGAATTTTTTAGAAAAAAAG
>NZ_JBEFNA010000088.1 GCF_040199715.1 Fusobacterium sp. SYSU M8D902 | reverse complement strand
TAGTTCCAGCTTTTGAAAAAATTATTCTTCAGTAGTTTTTGTATTTTCATTATTATTTGTATTTTTTGAATCAACAATGTCCATTAAATAATTAGCAACATATAATATTTCTTCATCTGAAATTTTATCAAGATGTTTTTTTAAAATATCATTGATTGGTTTTGTTCTAGTATCATATTTTTTCTTTAATAGTTTTTTCTTTTTTTCTTCAATTTCTTTTAATAAAGTATCAATGTCTTTATTTGCCACTTTCATCACTCCTTTTGTTAATAATATGTTATAATTATTATAGCATATTATTAACTCAAAATAAATATATCTATGATATTTATTTTGATATAAAAGGGGTCAAGGGGAATCCCCCTTGCACACGACTTTTTTGTAAAAAAAGGGTAGTGTGTTACCCTTTCCACAAATTGCATTGTAGAAAATGAAAAGATATAGTATAATTTAAATATAAAAATTAATATAAATATTAATTATATATTTGTGGAGAGGGTAAGAGAGGAAAGGAGCTGATATAATGAGTTTCG
>NZ_JBEFNA010000087.1 GCF_040199715.1 Fusobacterium sp. SYSU M8D902 | reverse complement strand
GATATGAAGAATCTTGACCTCACTCGAATGGAGAAGATGGAGGTGAAAGATATAGAAGGAACAGCTTATACTTTGATAGCCTATTCCAAGGCACTCAGGTGTAAAGTTAGACTTGTCATCTGGCAGATGCCGAATGGCAAGAAGAAACTATTCTTCTCTACAGACACCTCACTTTCGGGTGAAGAGGTACTTCTTTATTATAGAACCAGGTTCCAGATCGAATTTTGCTTTCGTGACGCCAAAGGCTATACTGGTCTTATGGACTGCCAGGCTCGCGATAAGTGGAAACTCGATTTTGCTTTCAATGCTTCGTTCACATCACTAAATGTTGCCAAGGTAACTATGAAGGAGATGGGAATGGAATATTCTATGTCTTCATTCAAGTCACTGATGACCAACATTTATCTAGTGAAACGAATTTTTAAAGCAAGTGGGTACACCCCGAACCGAACTTTAATTAGCAAGATTTTCAAAGATCTCTCGTGCTTACAGCGTATAGCTGCTTAGCACATTATTGAATTATTAACGAACTATTGAATATATA
>NZ_JBEFNA010000086.1 GCF_040199715.1 Fusobacterium sp. SYSU M8D902 | reverse complement strand
TTTCATAGACTTTTTAGAAGAAAAAAATTTAAAGATTCAATCAATGGTTGGTACAGAAATTTAGAAGTAACTTATAATGAAAAGGAAGATACATTACACCCACATTTACACATAATTTTATCAGTTGATAATGATTATTTTAAAAGAAAAAGTGGTAAATATTTAACCCAAGAATATATTAAAAAAGAGTTTCAAACTGCTTGTAAAATTGATTATGAGCCTACTGCTTATATTAAAAAAGTTTATTCAAAAAATCAAAAAGATGTTCTTCATAGTTTAGTAGCTGAAGCTAGTAAATATGTTACAAAAGTATCTGATATTTTAGATTTAGAAAATGAAGATTTAAAATTGGAATTACTGAAAAGTTTATCCAATGGATTACACGGGAGAAGAATGTCAAGTTATGGTGGAATTTTAAAAGAAATTTTTAAAGATTTAAAATTGGAAGATGAAGAAAATGCCGATTTATTAAAAGTGGAAGATGAAGAATTTGAATTAGGCGACAATGTTGTATTTGGTGTCTTTGTTTATGATAATGTTAAACAAGAATATAAATTGC
>NZ_JBEFNA010000085.1 GCF_040199715.1 Fusobacterium sp. SYSU M8D902 | reverse complement strand
TGTTCAAATGATTATAAAGAAGCCTTTAAAGACTTCCAAGATATTAAGGAATTTTATAATAAATTAGATGACAGACAGAACTTTTGTGTTTTCTTTTTTTTGCCCGAGAAAGAAAAAAATTTATTTATTATATTTGTTTATAAAATCCTTTAGAGCAAAATTTAATATCTGTATTTTTGTGTAATTTTTATGATTTGAACAAAATTCATCAAATTCGTCAGAAATTTCTTTTGATACCCTCATTGTTTTTATAACCGACGGCAAATTTAATAATTCTTTTGGAATCATCAATTCATTTTCTAATTTTTTTCCTATTTTCAAAAATTCATCTATGTGATCCAGCAAATAGATAAATTTTTTTTCTAAATTTTTATCTTTAAATTTATTAAGTATTACATCAGTATTACTTTTGTATTCTTCTTCTTCATCTGTAATTTTTGGTAATACTTCTGTATTACTATTTTCTATTTTATCATCTGTAATCTTTTGTAATACATTTGTATTTTCTTCTTTTTCATAGTTCATAAAATCAGTCAAAATTGCTATTTCTTCATCTGAAAAATCTGATTTATTTTTAC
>NZ_JBEFNA010000084.1 GCF_040199715.1 Fusobacterium sp. SYSU M8D902 | reverse complement strand
GTAAAATTTCCTGATTGTACTACGCTTGGATCTAATCCTGCGTAAGCTAGTAGTTTACAAGGGCTGTCAAAACGATTGATATCTCCTATTTCGCTAATGATCATAGCACCGTTTAAACTACCTACACCAGGGATAGTTTTTACAACTGAATTGATTTCTTTCATTGAACTTTCAATTGAAGATTCAATTTCAGAAATTTGGAGAGTTAATAGTTCTATTTGTCTAATAGCATGAATAACTCTCAAAACTAAGGCACTGTTTTCAATGCCTACTGAAGATTTTGCTACCTCTCTAAGTCTTTTAGCATCATCTTTACTGTAATGACCTTTTGAAGCTTTAGATAATAGCCCTGTAAGGCGAGTAAGATGAGCTTTTGAAATAGCTTTAGGGGTAGTGAATTCCTTCAGCAATTGATAACAAGACTTTGTATGAATACCAGATTTAAAAACATCATGTAATTCAGGAAAAAGCTGATCTACATATGTATTTAATTGAATTTTAACTGAAGCACAAGCTTGAACAAGTTTTCTTCTAGCTCTACAAAAAGTTTTTAATTCAAGAGTTTTAATATCATATGAAGTTAAGT
>NZ_JBEFNA010000083.1 GCF_040199715.1 Fusobacterium sp. SYSU M8D902 | reverse complement strand
TCTATTTTTTTTACTTTTAATTCTGTTCCTTGTGAGTTTGTCATTACTGGTTGTTCTTCTCTTAAATTGAATTTTACTTCACTTACATCTTGTCCTTCTAGCATTTCTATTCTAATATTACTTTCTGCTTTTTTATTTCTTGCTCCCTGTAATACTGTTCCAAAATCTAAATTACCTGTTGTGACTTGATTAAATGGTGCTTTTGGCATTGTCAAAGTTATTACATGATTACTTATCTCATTTGTTCCTCTGATAGCCTTTAAATTCAATCTCATAGGCTCATTGACCTTCCAGTTATTTAATCTTACTTGGACTTTTCTATTTACTACAAGTAAATCTATAGATCCATTATTAAATTCTATTCTCTGACTTGGTAATGTTCCTTTTGATTGAACAGTATAACTATGGACTGATCTTGTTCTTCCATCATCTATTTGAATAATATCTTCTTCATCAAGATATGGTATTCCATATCCTGATTGTTCTGCTAATGTAACTCCTGTTGGTATTGGACTTTCTAAAGCAAAACTTGATGGTGCATTTAATGAAATTCCACTAAACTTAATAACATTTCTAATTTGATAGTTATTATCTAT
>NZ_JBEFNA010000082.1 GCF_040199715.1 Fusobacterium sp. SYSU M8D902 | reverse complement strand
TGTCTGTCCTCTAATTTATTATAAAATTCCTTAATATCTTGGAAGTCTTTAAAGGCTTCTTTATAATCATTTGAACATTTAATTCCGACTGTATTTTCAGCCTTTTTTCCTACATAGTCTAAGACACCTTTTGAGCCACCTATATTTTTACTACTTTTATCTATCGCTTTAAAGATTGCCATAGGTCATCTAACTCCTTTTGAATTTCCCTAAAATCTGATATAGTTTTACTGTTACATTTTTTAGCTATTTGGTTAAGGTTATTTCCTATGCTTACTTTTAGTCTAAAAATATCTTTTAAATTCTCGTTTAATTCCTGAATATCTCCTAGCATATTTTTTCTTATTAAAACTCTTACAAATTCATTCTTTGTTACTCCATATAATTTAGCTTGAGTTTCAAGCAAATTATAATCTTCTTCATCTAGTCTTAATGATAAATTTTTCTTCAAAAAATTTATACCTCCTTTCCTGCTTTTAGCAGGGGTTTTTAGGGGGACTGCAATCCCCATAAACGAGCGTAAATGATGACAAATTGATTTATCAATTTGACGTCATTTACAGTGTGCTCGCTTCCTTAATTTTACTTAATATATATTAAGTATACCTCTTATTTTTTGACTTGTCAAAAATTAA
>NZ_JBEFNA010000081.1 GCF_040199715.1 Fusobacterium sp. SYSU M8D902 | reverse complement strand
GAAGGTAGAGAGAGTGAAAGTTGGTTTAATATTATATTGAAAAAATAGAAACCGTATTTGTTTAAAAAAGCGAATTTTTTTAAATTAATTTTTTTAAGCAAATAATATTGGAGGGATATGATGAATTTAGAAATTGCAAAAGAAAACTTGATTAAAATGAAACCTTTAAAGTATCTAGAAGCTCTAGAAAGCAAAATGGAATTGATAAAAAATAAAAATAAACTTAATTTTAATATTGATATTGATGAAATTACAATAATCAATATTGAGAACAAATATTATTTAAAATATACAGCAGAAGATATAGATAATTATGAAATAGCTCAAGCTGAAAAGGATTTTTAAGATGAATGATAAGATAATAACAAATGATGAAGATTTAATATATTGGTGTAGTGAATGTAAAATTCCAATAATAAAAAAACAAGGAGAAGAATTAACTTGTCCTTGTTGTAACAATAATCTTATTTATTTAACTACTGATTTACGTCCTGTTTTTCCTGAAGAAAGACTTTTAATAGAATTACTTGTAAATAAACCCTTAGAATTCCTTGAAAAAAGTGTTTGGGCATCAAATAATAGATATTATATTGATGGGAAAGCTATAACTATAAATTCAAGTCACTATAAAAAATATACACCTAAATACTTAATAGATAGCCTTAATAAATTCGCTTTTTTAAACAA
>NZ_JBEFNA010000079.1 GCF_040199715.1 Fusobacterium sp. SYSU M8D902 | reverse complement strand
TTGTAGTACATTATGCCTCACCCTTTGGTGTGCCGAATGGAGCGATTGTACGTTCTTGCTCATCAGACAACTTAATTTTACCGAAGGACTGCTCGTAGTTATAAATATTGCTCTGCAATGCCTGGAGCAATCGCTTAGCATGTTCAGGTGCCATGATAACACGACTCTTGATCTGAGGTGCAGGCATGCCAGGAAGTGCACATGCAAAATCCAAGATGAAGTCTGAACTAGAATGTGTAATCAGTGCCAAGTTAGAGTATGTACCCTCTGCAACTTCAGGGCTGATGCCCATCTGGAACTGATTCTGCTGCTGTTGATTATTCTTATTTTCTTCCATAATTTTACTAAGTTAATAGGATTAAACTTTAAATGATAGTGCAAATTTACACATAATATCTGAAAAAAACGAATAATCTGCCACTTATTTTTAAAAAACATCATAAGACAACAGAAGATGGAATCCTGATTCTTTGCTTTTTTTCATCAGTTGCAGATAACAAAAGGGTGCGCCATAGACTTATGACGCACCCTCATTATACCTATTTATATATAGTACTCTATTCTACGATTATTCTCCTATTGGAGAATCAGCATAGTCGAGCACATTTTTCTTATTAGCCTGCATACGCTCATATTCTTCTTTAGAGCCTACGATGAGCTTATCCCACTGACGAAGACCAGTACCTGCAGGAATCAAGTGGCCACAGATTACAT
>NZ_JBEFNA010000078.1 GCF_040199715.1 Fusobacterium sp. SYSU M8D902 | reverse complement strand
TGTATAAATGATTGATTTTTTTCATCATAAGATTTTTCCAAAACTTTTCTTAAATTGTGATACATTAATCTTGATTTTCTCTTGGAACACTCGGGACAAAATCTATCACGGCAAAAATTAGCACTAGCTAATTTTCTTTTTTGTGAATCCAAATTAATAGCAAATACTAATGTACTAGCACAATTTCTAATTCTATCAGCTTTTTTTTCATCAAAATGATTAAATAATTCAACCAATTCATTAGACATTTTTTTTGAATAAAAAATTTCTTCATTCTTATTAATTATTTTTTCAAAATCCATTTTTCAACCTCCTTTTTATTTTTTTATTTGCTTTTACAAAAAAATTTTTTTCTATAACATAAAAAAAAAGCTGGATTTGGGTTATCCAGCTTTAACATTCACACATTGTTTTCTTGACTTTTTTGTCTTTATAGTTTATACTATTATAGAAATCAACGGTTTTGTGTTACTGTGAATAACCTTAACCGATATGCCTTTTTAAATGTTCCTGCATTTAGAAAGGCTTTTTTTAATGTCCTAGAATTATTATACTACATAATATAGTATAATTGCAAGTTTTTAAAAAATTAAAAATCATTAACTAAAACAAATTCATAATCATCATATTCTAAATTAACACCATATTTTATTCCTAATAATTCTGGATTTTTAATTAAATCAATTTTTTTTATCCTAGTTAAAGTTTTTAAATATTTTTCAAATTTTCTCCCCATTTTTCTATCTTTACATCTCCAATAACATATAATTTCTTTAACACCA
>NZ_JBEFNA010000077.1 GCF_040199715.1 Fusobacterium sp. SYSU M8D902 | reverse complement strand
TTGTACATATTCCTTGGGCATAACAGAAACGTCGTAAACACAAAATCCCCTTACCCCATAAAGCGACTTGAGGTAATACGCTGGTTTAACCAGAAAAGCATGGTCTTTAACCAAAGTCTGTCTTGAACAGGTTGGCATAAGCATTGTTGTCTGAGTAAATGTTCAATACATGCCTACGTGATGTCTTAATCCATTTCGCAGGAACAGAGATGAACTTGAAAACAAAGGTCTTGATTCTGCTGGTGGCACGCAATCCAAATTCATGGGTTTTCAATCTCTGCATAATAGCTTTGTAGAAGTTTCTGATGAGAGCTGTCATAAGCAGGAATACAGTATTCTGTGCCATGAACGATTTTGGCAATCGATTCCAGCCAAAGCCATTGTTCATGTCATCGAAGATGCGTTCCTTGCCACCACGAAGATTGTAGAATTCCACGATGTCTCTTGCACTCGACTTGTAATCGTTAGTCAGTATACATCTGTAGGTATATTCGCCTTCCCAAATGTCAAGGTCTCCATCTATTCGCCTTTGTCTCTGTATGACAAGACGATACGGTTTTCCTTTCCATTTCTCAACAAGGATGGAATTCAGCTCAAATTCAATACCGTTGATTTCAACAGTTTTCCATCCAGTCAAGGCAAACATGGAATCGTAGAAGGAAGAGCATCTGTTGGCACGAATATAAAAATGCCTGCAATGAGCCTCTACCATATCTACGATTTCCTCCGAGCATGAGCCGCAATCCATGCGGGCACGAGAAATATATATTTCCGAAGCCTCCAATCGCTTGAAGATTCTTTCCAAAGTTTCTTTTTGG
>NZ_JBEFNA010000076.1 GCF_040199715.1 Fusobacterium sp. SYSU M8D902 | reverse complement strand
CGCAGGCAAAGACTGCTGCAGTCGGTCTTAACCTTAACTATGGTACAGAAATCGAGTCTCTCGGCCTTGGTGTCAAGGGTTCTTACTGCTTCACAGACCACATTCGTGGCGAGGCTTCGTTCAACCCTTAATTCCGCAACACTATAGTTTAACATTATTTATAAGTGCCTGAGCAACAAAAAGTTGCCCAGGATTTTGCCATGTCAGAATTTTCACTTACCTTAGTGTTGCGAAAAGAAGACAAGCAAAACTCTAATATGACATGGCAAAGATACAAATAAAATCTGAGAAACTCACTCCTTTTGGGGGAATTTTTTCGATTATGGAGCAATTTGATGCTCTTTTAGCTCAAACCATAGATTCCACCTTGGGATTGAGATGCACTATGTTTGGTTATCAATATAGCGAAATTCTACGCTCTCTGATGTGCGTATATCTTTGTGGCGGCTCATGTATTGAGGATGTTACAACTCACTTGATGAAACATTTGTCTCTTCATCCAACTCTTCGCACTTGCAGCGCAGACACCATATTGCGTGCTATCGAAGAACTGACTTGTAAGAACATCACCTATAAATCTGCTTCTGGCAAATCCTATGATTTCAATACTGCAGACAAGATGAACTGCTTACTGGTCAATGCCCTGCTTGCTACTGGTCAATTGAAATCCGGTCAAGAGTATGATTTTGACTTTGACCATCAGTTCATTGAAACAGAGAAGTATGATGCAAAACCAACCTACAAGAAGTTCCTGGGCTATAGTCCAGGTGTGGCAGTCATTAACGACATGATTGTCGGTATTGAAAATAGAGACGGCAACACAAACGTGCGCT
>NZ_JBEFNA010000075.1 GCF_040199715.1 Fusobacterium sp. SYSU M8D902 | reverse complement strand
AAAAATAATCTTCGACAAATTATTATACTACAAAGGATTAGGAGTGGTTCAGATAAATTAAAGTTAACAGAAACAAAAAGTAAATGGGGAGGAGTTTCTATGATAAAGAAGATTGTTGTTTTATTTTTTATGATTTTTTCAATGAGCTTTTCAGCTTGGGAAACTATCAATCTTGTAGATGAATTTGGAGATGAAACAGGGCAGATAGCAATGTTTAATTCAGTTGATTTTTTTCAAGGGATAAGACTTGTTAAAGATGAAGATGGAATTATATGTTTAGATGTTTTAATGGGACCAGAGTGTGTAGTAGGAGAGATCTATCCTTTAAAAATGAAAATTGATGATGGAAAGGCTGTAGAGCTTACAACTATGGCTGTTTCAGATAGATTATTAAGAGTGATAACATTAGATGAACAATTTTTTGAAAAATTAAAAAAAGGAAATAGAGTTTCTTTTGTAGTATATAATACCAATGGTGGAGCTGTTAATTTAAAAATGAGCTTGAGTGGTTTTACAAATGCATATAATAGAGTAATGAACTCTAATTAATATTGACTTTTATAGAAAATACTGTATAATTTTATTAAAATATCTTATTAGGAGAGTGTTTTATGAAATATATAGTATTTTTTATTGTTTTATTTTCAATGTTTGGTTGTAGTAGTCAAAAAAGTTATCGTAAAGAAACAGTAATAACTACTCAAGTAACTGAAGATGGAGAGATAGAAACTATAACTGAAGAAAGAGTAATCAAGTAATAAAAAAAAAGTGTGTTTTGCAAGTGAATTAATAATGTTTTGCCACTTAAATTTGAAACAAAATCCATTGTAAATTTTTATTGACTA
>NZ_JBEFNA010000074.1 GCF_040199715.1 Fusobacterium sp. SYSU M8D902 | reverse complement strand
CTTTCTTCATATTCTATTGCTAATTGTCCTTTTATCAAATGCCAATCTTTCGCATAACCTGTTTTCCATTTTTCGGTTAAATTAATTGTTGATAAATATAATAATTTCATTAAAGCCATATCTGTTGGAAAACTACTTCTTGTTTTTGTTACTTTTCTATATATTCTATTCAAATTTTCAATTACATTTGTTGTATACATAATTCTTCTAATCTCTGGGCTGAATTTAAAAAATGTTCTTAATTCACCCCAATTATTCTCCCAACTTTTCAGTGCATAAGGATATTTTTTAGACCATTTTTCTTTTAACTCCTCCAGCGCAGAATATCCTGTTTCTTCATTAGGAGCTGTATATATTTCTTTTAAATCTTTTGCAAATTCCTTTTTTTCTTTGTAACTAACAAAACTTAAAGTATATCTAATTTGATGAATAATACATCTCTGAATGTCTGTATGAGGAAATACTGTTTTAATAGCCTCTGAAAATCCTGTTAAACCATCTACAGAAGCTATTAAAATATCTTTTACTCCTCTATTTCTTAAATCATTTAAAACAGATAACCAAAATTTAGCTGATTCATTTCCACCTATATAGATTCCTAATACATCTTTTTTTCCTTCAGAATTAACTCCTAAAACTATATAAGCAGCTTTTTTTACTATTGCTTTATCTTCTTTCACATGAAAATGAACTGCATCTAAAAAAGTAAAATAATATACTTCTTCAAGAGGTCTATTTTGCCATTCTTCAATTAAAGGAATAATTTTATCAGTAATTTTACTTACCATTTCAGCAGAAACATCAATACCATAAATTTCTTGGACATGTTTATTAATATCTCTTGTAGACATACCTAATCCATACATAGAAATAACTTTTTCTTCTAG
>NZ_JBEFNA010000073.1 GCF_040199715.1 Fusobacterium sp. SYSU M8D902 | reverse complement strand
ATCTATATCCGTTTTTGAATAACTATTTCGATCTTTTAAATTTTGAAAATGATTCAAATATTTTTCATATTTTTTAAAATATTCTCTAGATAACTCCAAATATTTTTGTTCTTTAGATTTTCTTTTTCCGCGCCCATGAATAATGTCAATATTTAGATTTTCAAGGTAATTACAAATTTCAAAAAAAGAAGATAAATTAAAATTAAATTCTTGATTAAAATCAAGAACAAAATTTTGAATTTTATCATTGAGTTTACTCCAATAATTTTTGATAGATTTTTTCCAAACAAAAGAATATCTATTAGCATAGGCTTCAATTTTAGTTCCATCAATGTAAATAGTATCAGTAGAAATATTTTCTTTTTCAAAAATTATTTTTGTAAATTGCTGAAATAACTCAGGAAGGAAAGCTTCAATTTTATTCAAAAATCTAGAAATAGTAGAGTGATCAGGAAGTTTAGAGTCTTGTAAAAGAAATCTAAATTTAATATTTTCCTGACAAGCAACTTCAATATCTCTAGTAGAATAAGTACCTCTAGAATATGCAAAAAGAATAATAGCAAACATTCTGATAGGATGAACTTTAGTTTTGTAAGGAAAAACTTGCAAAAGTTTAGAAAAATCCATTTCCTCCAAAATGGCGCTAAGTTTTCTTACAGGATCATCCTCAGAAATATGATAATGTAAAAGATTAAAAATTTTTGGTTGAATTAATTTAAAAGTCATGTTATTATTAATTGGGTTTTTCATAGGTATATTGTATTAGAAATTTAGAAAAATTTCGAGTACTTTATACCTTTTTTTATTTTAAAAAGAAAAAAGCCAAAGAGATTAAAAAATCTCTTTAGCTAATTTTAAAACATATGCTATTAAATTTGCAACAGCCCCTTT
>NZ_JBEFNA010000072.1 GCF_040199715.1 Fusobacterium sp. SYSU M8D902 | reverse complement strand
ATCTGGAATATTTTTCGTATCGTTACACCATCAATTAAAAGAATGACTATGTTTAAAAAGACAGATCCGAATCCTCAGTTAGATATATTCACGGCTCCCTCAATGCAGTTAGGAAGTCGTGCTTCAAAGAAGTATTCTGACCCCAACGCATGGCATAACCAGTTCTATAGCCTCGTGACAACCAAGATTGATGAGGAGATATTCAAGCCTTTGTTCCCTGAAGGCAAGAAGAGCGGCCGCCCAAATGCTTCCATCCGCATACTCGTGGCTATGTCTGTCTTGAAGGAGGGATTCGGTTGCAGCGACGAGGATCTGTTTGAGAAGTGCGAGTTTGACCTTCTTACCAGAAAGGCTCTCGGCATGGAACTTCTGACTGATGTAACCCCATCAATAGATACCTATTATCTGTTTCGCCGCCGCATCTGCGAATATCAGGAAAGAACTGGCATTGACCTGATGCAGCTCTGCTTCGAGCAGCTTGCTGGCAAGCATGTACACCTTCTCAAGATATCAGGCAAATGCGTCCGTATGGACAGTAAGCTTATCGGTAGCAATATCGCTCGCCAGTCTCGCTATGAACTGATACATACAACTCTGGTCAAGTTCCTCAAGACATGCACGCTTACCCATCTCTCCCCAGAGCAGGAAGAGCGGGCAAAGGAATACTTGAAAGAGGATTCCTCCAAGACAGTTTACCGCTCTGACTCTGATACGCTTCAGAGCAATCTTGCCAGAATTGGTAATTTCATCATGGAGATGCTGGCAGTTTTTCCTGCTACTTCTCCTGCACATGATCTTCTTCTGCGTCTGTTTGAAGAACAGTATGTCGTAATGGACGGAAAGGCTGTACTTCGAGACAAGAAGGAGGTAAAGGCAGACAGTCTTCAGAATCCTAACGATC
>NZ_JBEFNA010000071.1 GCF_040199715.1 Fusobacterium sp. SYSU M8D902 | reverse complement strand
AAAAAATGTTATATCTGCAACAGTTCATAAAGATGAAAAAACACCACATATGCACTGTGTATTTACTCCAATAGATGAGAATGGAAAATTAAAATTTAAAAGTTTTATAAATGGTAGAAATGACTTGATTAAAATGCAAGATAATTATCATAAATTTATTAGTCAAGATTTTGATTTAGAAAGAGGAAAATCAGTAAAAGAAACACAAAAAAAACATTTATCTGTTATGGAATTTAAACTAGAAACTGCTATAAATGAGAGAGAGCTGGAGCTGGAAAAAGTAACTGAAAATACCCAAGAAATTAAAACAAAAAATACTGATTTAGAAGTTAAAAAAATTGAATTAGATAATCAACAGAAGATTATTAATTTAACTTTAAAAGAATTAGAAGAATCAGAAAAAAAAATAAAAAAAGAAAAAGAAAAAAAAGAAGAAATTTTTAATAAATTAGCTGATGAAAAAACTAGATTATATTATGTAAATAGTATATTAGAACATAAAAAAGAATCTAAAGGTTTACTCTCAAAAGAAACAACTGTTTCATTGAAAAAAGAATTGTTTGATTCATTGGTACAATTAGCCGTACAGGGAGAAAAAAATATTGATGAATTTAATAAATTAGAAAAGACAAATAAAAGTTTAAATGAAAATTTAAAAAAATTAGAAAATAATGTTTCTGAACTAACAAAAAATAATTCAATTTTATCAAAGCAAAATTCAAAATTATTATCTGAAAAATCTGAATTATCTAATCAAATGAATGTTATACAAATGAATCAGAAAAAATATATTAAAAATTCGGAAGAAAAAGAACAAGAAAAAAATAATTATATTGATAAATTAGAAAAGGCTCTTCCAAAGGAAAAAGTGGAAGAAATTAAAAATAATATGGAAAAAGAA
>NZ_JBEFNA010000070.1 GCF_040199715.1 Fusobacterium sp. SYSU M8D902 | reverse complement strand
TTTAGAGAAATGACTTGGAGATATAAATTTGATGAAAATATGTCTGAAGAAGATAAAAAAATAATGAGAAAAATAGATTATATTCACGAGTTATTAAAATTGGTAAATATACATAATTATGAATGGGCTAAAAATATCTATGAAAAAAGAGAAAAAGAGAAAAAAATTATAAAACTAAAAAATTTAATTATAAGGCAAAGTACAAAATCAAAAAATATAGGAAATTTATCTGAATTTAATAAATTAATAAAAGAAGCAGAAACAGAGGAAAAAATTAAAGAAATTTGTCTAAAATATGATTTTTTACCTAACTTAGAATTATTTTAAAAAAAGAAATGCTTAAAATAGCCTTTAAATAGCTTAAATTTGATTTAGAAATCAAAGGTATAAAACATCAAGATGACCCCGAAAAATGCGTTAAAAACGATTTTACGAGGTCATTTTTTTTGAGCTTCAAAAAATTTTATAAATTTTACTTATTTTCCTCTTTTTTTTCAGCAAATTTAATTTTATAATGAGCAACCATTCTAGCCACATCATCATCAGATAATTTTTGTGCATTTTTTATGAAAAGATTAAAAAGAGATTTTAGCTTCTTTTCAGCTTCTTTTAACTCAATTTCTTTTAGTCTTTTTTCAATCTCTTTTTTCTTGTTAATAAGTTCCTGCTTAATTTCCTCAGAAGTCTTGATTTTTTTCTTTGGTTTAGTAGCTTCTAAATTTTCTTGTACTTGGTTAAGTTCTTCCATAGTTAAAACCTCCTGTAAAAAAATTATTTATAGTAATATTATTATAGTATATTTTAGCCACAATTTCTAGTCCTTCCTTAATTTAGATATTTGTGAGAGTATACCTTTAATTTTTGACAAGTCAAAAAATAAGAGGTATACTTAATATATATTAAGTAAAATTAAGGAAGCGAGCACACTGTA
>NZ_JBEFNA010000069.1 GCF_040199715.1 Fusobacterium sp. SYSU M8D902 | reverse complement strand
TTAAAAAATATGAAAAATATTTGAATCATTTTCAAAATTTAAAAGATCGAAATAGTTATTCAAAAACGGATATAGATGCTACTTTTATGAGAATGAAAGAGGACTATATGAGGAATGGTCAATTAAAACCTGGCTATAATTTACAAATTGGAGTTATCAGCGAATATGTATGTGTTTATGATATTTTTCCAAATCCTTCTGATTCTAAAACTTTAATTCCTTTACTTGAAAAAACAAAGTTATTAAACTTAAATATAAAAAATGTAGTAGCAGATGCTGGTTATGAAAGTATAGATAATTATGAATATTTAGAAAAAATGGGATATACTTCATATATAAAACCTATATATTTTGAAAAGTCAAAAACAAGAAACTTTAAAAATGATTTAAATAGAGTAGAAAACTTAATATATAATTCAGAAGAAAATAGACTTTTTAGAAAAGATGGATTGGAATTAACATTTCTTTCTTCAAGTAAAAATGGAAAGAAACAATATTTTTTTAATCCTGAAACTGAAAAGAAAGTAGTGTATAATTCGCGATTCCGTATATTATCAGAAAAATCAAAAGAAAATATATTAAGTGATTATGGTAAGTGTTTAAGAATGAATAGAAGTATTCAAGTAGAAGGGGCATTTGCAGTATTAAAAGAAGATATGAAATTGAGAAAACTAAAAGTTAGAGGCAAAAACAAAGTATTAAGAGAAATATGCTTATTTTGCTTAGGTTATAACTTAAATCGCCTGATACAAAGAGAAAAAAATAATAGAAAAGGAACAACACTTCATCCTTTAAAAGTAGCATAAAAAAAATAAAAATTAGGGGGTAATTTTTTGTGTTACCAAAAAATAAATTAAAAGTCAAAAATCTATGAAATCAATAAAATGATTTCTATTTTTTTGCTAAAAAGAAAAGAGTGTTGCAAATTAATGACTAAAAATCATTAATTTGCAACAGCCCCTTT
>NZ_JBEFNA010000068.1 GCF_040199715.1 Fusobacterium sp. SYSU M8D902 | reverse complement strand
CTATCTCTTTTCTTTTAAATCCATGCGACGTTTTGTAGAAATGTTTAAACCTTTTGAAAAAGCTTTCTATCAAATTATTGGTTGTTTCATCATACCAGGATTGAACTTTAAGATGTTTTGAGTTTTCAAATACAATTTTTGTCGCTTGATTATAGCTAGGTAATCTATCTGATACTATTGTTGGTGCACTTCCATGTTTCTCTTTTACTTTGGAGAATAAATGAAAGGCTGACGTAGCTTCTCTTGAAGTTGTTAAATACCAATCTATTACATAACGGGTTTCTGAATCTAGTAAAGTCCAGATATAATATCTTTTTCCTGCGATTTTGATAACCGTTTCATCAACATGCCATTCATCAGATTGATTTAAATCTTTAGGAATATATTTTTCTGTTATTTCTTTAAAGATTGCTCCAAATCCTTTAATCCACTTGTAAATAGCAACATGTGATATTTTAAAGGATTTAATATCAGCAAAATGTTGAGCTATATATCTAGTAGAACAAGAGCCACCAAAGTACATATAAAGTGCTTCAATAACTAAATTAATATTAGTTCTTAATCTTTTTAAATTAATAGCATTAGGTAACTTTGAAACTTCCTCTAAAAACACAGAGGATTTAATAACACTAAAGTGATGATTACATTTTTTAGAGTTACATGTGAATCTAGAATAATATTTGTAATCATGATGTAAGTATGTAGAAGAACTACATACAGGACATTTAGGATAATTAGATATGCGATTTTTTTTAGGTTTATCAACAGTAAATTGATGATTACAATTATTGTTTTTACATATATACTTTTGGTAACCATCTTTATCTTTACCATAAAGAGAAAAATTTTGAGAAAAACATCTAGGACAAATTATTTTATTAGACATAGTTAGTAACTGCTCCTTTTCTTATTGTATTTCCCTCAAAATGAGGGAGGAAAAATAATCTTCGACAAATTATTATACTACAAAGGATTAGGAGTGGTTCAGATAAATTAAAGTTAACAGAAAC
>NZ_JBEFNA010000067.1 GCF_040199715.1 Fusobacterium sp. SYSU M8D902 | reverse complement strand
TGTATCAGAAGTTTGACAGTATGTATGGTCGCCATATCACCGGTTCGTTCGCTATCAAGAACGATCCATACCAGGGCTACATCATCAGCGGAAGCTATGATTACGGCATGGGCGACTGGAACCAGAGTTATCTCGTAACCCGTCTCCTGGCATCGGGTTCCATGATATGGACCGCCAAGGACGATGTTACCGACATCAGCCGCTACAAGCGTTGCGATGAGGTACCTGCCGAGATACTCAAGGAATGAGCCCACTTTAAAAAGGAGCATATTTTGAATCCAGTCTGACCAGTGTGGTCATTCTGAGTGAAACATAGCAATCGGCTCCGCTGGTGAATATCTGTCGAGAAATCGCTTTGAAAGAGCCGAAAGCTTCTCTGATAGGCCCGAAAAGGGCAAATATCGATCTTTGAAATGTTGAAATCTGGAATATTACCATCCTTCGGAGGTTCATCCACATACATCTGCTATATGCATGCATACGATGTTTGAGCAAGCCCCTGTATCGGGTCTTGCCATTACGTGTATGAAAACTGTATTGGAACATGGCTGCTTCAACGTTATTCCGTTTATGCTGCTCCTCCAAAGGAAGGCTTTCTATCTGCTTCCTTAGCTGATAGGCTTTAATGTCTTTGTCTTCAAAGTAACGCCAACCGGTTTTGTTGTTCCATGGGATTCTCCAACGTTTTCTGGAGCCCTGCTTTGTGACGGCTTTGACGGCCTCATAGGTGTTGCCAGTAGCAATCTCCCTGACGGTAAGACCATCCTCGTCATGTGGTATCAGTTCCCATCTGCATCCACCTTGCATCTTGCCAGTCTTGAGCTGCATGGCATTGTGGTTCTTTGCAAACTCTCGCTTGTCTGGACTTTGATAGGCACCATCTGCATACAGGTCTTCAATCGTAGAATCCGTGACACGTTCACTGTTTTCCACAGCCTCCTGAAGGAAATGGCAGTCTGCAAATACTGCAGTTTCAACCTGAACGGAAGTGATGATGTTAGGCTTGCCTTCCTCTACAGTCTCTGTGATGTTGGTCACATAGCCTTGCA
>NZ_JBEFNA010000066.1 GCF_040199715.1 Fusobacterium sp. SYSU M8D902 | reverse complement strand
GTATTACTTTTTTATCAATATATGTATAAAGTATTTTGTTAAATGATAATTTAATATAAAAATATATATGTGTAAAAATTATAAAAATTTTTTAAGTTATTAAGGTTTATACTATATATTCATAAAACATATATGTATATATATCTTTTAAAATACGGTTAAATCATAATAAAATATACTATATATTTTTTTATGTTGTGCTTCCAAGTGCTTCTAAAAATATAAAGTATATATAAAGCTATTTTTAAATTTTATCTATATATAATGCTTTATATTGTATATAGTGTTTCTAATTAAAAAAATAAATACACTATAATATAAAGCATAAAGTATATTATAGTGTATCTTATCTGTGATTTTAATTTTATTTATCTAATTCTTTATATTTTTCTAAAAATTCTTCTATGGCACAACTCAAAGCTGAAATGATAGTAATTTGGTTTTTATCGCAGAAATCTGTAAAATGTTTATACAGCTCATTACTAATACGAATATTTTTTATTTTTATGTCATTAGAGTATTTTGCTTTGATATTTTCTATGTTGTATTTTAAAGTAGCGTCAGCTTCATTTTTAATAGTTTGACCCTCTGTCATAAAGAACAGAGCCTTTAAAACCTTGTCATTTAATAAGAAATTAACTTTGTCTTGTGGTGTCTTAATTTCTTCAAAAGATTTGAAGACTTTTGGACTATCCAAGAAGAAGTCTAAATTATTTGATGGAGTAACAGGGACAGTGTTTTCTTGCTCTTTTTCTTCAATTTTTTCTTCCTCAGAAATGATTTCCTCAACTTCTTCTTTTACTTCTTCAGGCTCTTTAGTTTCTTCAGCCACAACTTCAGTAACTTCAGTTTCATCTATTTTTACAGGTTTTGGAGTTGGCTCTATAACTTCTTCAACTTCTACGATTTCAGGAGTGAAAGAGTAGTTTAAATATTTAAGTTCTCTTTCTGTAAAATGTTCGTGGTTTTTATCAAGCCAACTGTCTTTTTTCTTAACAGTAACAAATTTTTCTTTAATTATGTCATCAAGTTTAGTCTTTTTCTTTATCATTCCTTTAATTTCATCAATTTTTCTTTTAGTTTGAATATTCATAGATACCCTC
>NZ_JBEFNA010000065.1 GCF_040199715.1 Fusobacterium sp. SYSU M8D902 | reverse complement strand
AAAAGTAAAGAAGTAGTAGGATATGTAGCTGGAAACAAGGTAATAATTCCTAAAGAAGAAAATCCACAAGTAAATTTTGAAGATTCCTATGAAATAATAGATAACAAAGAAGGA
Source organism: Fusobacterium sp. SYSU M8D902 (assembly GCF_040199715.1). NCBI lineage: Bacteria > Fusobacteriati > Fusobacteriota > Fusobacteriia > Fusobacteriales > Fusobacteriaceae > Fusobacterium > Fusobacterium sp. SYSU M8D902. The sequence continues at coordinate 1,111 of NZ_JBEFNA010000065.1, read as the reverse complement.
AAAATTTCTAAGGAATATAGAATAACTAAAACAGAAGAAGGAATAGAAATAGAAGGAATAAAAGTACCTGAATTTCTATATTTAGTAGGTAAAACAGGAACTTGGAAATGGAATAATAGATTTATAAATTTATATAAATGGTATGATGGGCATAGATATTCTACAAAAAATTTAGAAATAAATGATTTTTATAAAGGAAGTTGGATAGAAAATATTGGTTCATATGATGGTCAAAGAGGGAATATAATTATTAGTAGTAGTGATAAAGCTGTAAAAGATTTAAATACAGAATATTATGATAATGTAACTACCAATCCTAAAACATGGTTACCAACTACAATAAGATTATATCAACGAGATTACTATTTAAAAAGGATAAATAATGTTTCTATAAATAATAAAGTTATTGCACAAGGAAGTTATAACTCTAATATTGTAGAAATAGATGATGAAATAAGTATTCAAATTGGAGGTGGAAATAGTTTTAAATTAAGATTAATAAAATATCCCAGTAAAAATTTTTCACTAACTTTTTATTTGAAAGGAATAGGTCAACATATTAGACTAGGAGGAAGTACTGGAGATAATCAACAGCCAGTTGAGGAATTTGAACATGATGTATCACAAGAATTAACAATAAATTTTAAATACAAACCTTCTACATTAAAAGGACAAAGTTCTCTTACTGTTAGAGAAAAATATCCTACTAATCAATTCATTCAATTTAATTCTACTGAATTTGAAGCAGGAAAACCTTTAGCTTTAGAAAATTCTTTAACTGATGTTACTTTTAATACATCAGGTAAAGGTATTGTTACTATGGAAGAGGGAGATATACTAGAAATTGATGGTAAGCAAGTTAGAGTAGGTGCTAGTGGTAATTTAGGAGTTCAAACTGCTACTATTGGAGATCTAAAATATTCTTACAAGGTAGAAGCAGGAAAACTAAGACTTTCATTAAACGAATGGGGAGTATTAGAACCTAATCATAACTTAATGATAAGAGTATTTAGAAATAAAGATGGAAAGCAACAAAAGATGGTGGAACATACACTAACAATAGATAGTCCAAGAAGAGTAGAAGGAGCTAATAATATTAAGATAGATAATA
>NZ_JBEFNA010000064.1 GCF_040199715.1 Fusobacterium sp. SYSU M8D902 | reverse complement strand
AATAGGAGTAGCCTTTGAGGGTAAGAAAGTTGAATTTAGATATATAGATTAAATGAGAGGAAAAATCCTCTCATTTTCAATATATGAAATTCTTAATTTTTGTGTTTTACAAGTTATTTTTGGTTCTTTCTAGAGTTAATTGAGAGAGTTTACTCTCTCTTCATACTATTTTTCTCCTTAAAGTTTGAAAACTTGCCTTTTCATACATACTTCTTTTTATAGTTTTTAATTTTTTTTTATATATCTAAAAATGGAACTTCTATCAAAAAAAATAATTTTTTTAACAAATTCTTTTTCTACTTGCTTTAGACTATTTAAAGTTTCTCTAGAATCATTTGAAATTTGATAGTTTTTAATTCTTAAAATACTTTCTAGGAATGGATAATGAATAATTTCTAAATTTTTATTAAATTGCTCTAAAATTTTGTCTTCTTTTTTTAGTATAGTTTCAGCAGAATTATTTTTGTTTATTTTTATTTTAGAATAAAATAAATTATATGAAAATTCACTAAATAGTTTAAAATTCATTTTCACTATTCTCCTTTAATTTAAATGTAATAGTATGATTCTAAATGGTAAAATAAAGTGTCGCTTTTAAAAAGCAAAAAATAAAAAAGATTCATAGTCAATTCTATGTTATGATATAGCTGCGAAACAAACCATAAAGGAGTTGACTATGAATCATAAATATTATATCACAGAAAGAAAAAAAGGGAAACATTTATCTTATGAAGAGAGAGTAAAAATTGAAACTTTATTAGAAAGAAATGTTACTTTAAAAGAAATAGCAACTATTATTGGAGTTAGTGTTAGGACTATTAATCGTGAGAAAAAAAGAGGGATGGTTAAAGGTCTATTAGACACTAATTTAAAACCATATGATAAGTATTCGGCGCAGAAGTCTCAAAGAAGATATGACAAACTTCAAAAGACTAAACAAAGTAATTTAAAGATAGATAAAAATATCGAGTTAGCTAATTTTATAGAAGATAAAATACTTAATGATAAAGTGTCTCCATATGTTGCTTTAGAATTAGCGAAGAAAGCAGGGTTTGAAGTAAATTTTTGTCTAAAAACTTTATATAACTATATTGTAGCAGAAATTTTTTTAATTCTAAGTGTAAAAGATCTTCCGTATTACCGTAAGAAGAATAACCCAAGAAAAATTATTAAAAGAATTAGAAAAGCTGGTGGAAGAAGTATTAAAGAAAGAGCAGAATTTATTAATAATCGCGAGGAGCTTGGACACTGGGAAATGGATACTGTTGTTGGAACTAGAGAA
>NZ_JBEFNA010000063.1 GCF_040199715.1 Fusobacterium sp. SYSU M8D902 | reverse complement strand
GGGAAGAACTACGAGGAACTGCAACGTACTCAACAATGTTAATGACTGAACTGGAACTAGTTGGAAAGCTAGATCGTAGAAGGTGATAATCCTGTACAGGTAAACTCATTAACTTGTCCGTTCTCTCCCAAGTAACATGGAACACGAGGAATTCTGTGTGAATCTGCGAGGACCATATCTCGTAAGGCTAAATACTCTTACTAACCGATAGCGTATAGTACCGTGAGGGAAAGGTGAAAAGAACCCCGGGAGGGGAGTGAAATAGAACCTGAAACTATGTGCTTACAAGCGGTCAGAGCCCTTCGGGGTGATGGCGTGCCTTTTGGAGAATGATCCTGCGAGTTACGTTCAGTGGCGAGGTTAAGTTTAACGGAGCCGAAGGGAAACCGAGTCTGAATAGGGCGATTTTAGTCGCTGGGCGTAGACGCGAAACCTGGTGATCTAAGCCTGTCCAGGGTGAAGCTGTGGTAAGACACAGTGGAGGCCCGAACTCACCGCCGTTGAAAAGTTGGGAGATGAGGTAGGTTTAGGGGTGAAAAGCCAATCGAACTAGGAGATAGCTCGTTCTCTCCGAAATGCATTTAGGTGCAGCCTTGAGTGTTTAATTATGGGGGTAGAGCACTGAATGGACTAGGGGGCATACTGCTTACTGAATCCAATCAAACTCCGAATACCATAATTCAAAGCTCAGGAGTGAGACTATGGGAATTAACTTCCATTGTCAAAAGGGAAACAACCCAGACCACCAGCTAAGGTCCCTAATTATAACTAAGTGGGAAAGGAGGTGGAGATTCATAAACAACCAGGAGGTTGGCTTAGAAGCAGCCATACCTTTAAAGAGTGCGTAATAGCTCACTGGTCGAGAGTCTCTGCGCCGACAATGTAACGGGGCTAAGTTATAAACCGAAGCTGTGGAATTGCGCAAGCAATTGGTAGGAGAGCGTTCTGTAGGCCGTTGAAGGAGAAGCGTAAGCAACTCTGGAGGTATCAGAAGTGAGAATGCAGGAATAAGTAGCGAGAAGGGAGGCGAGAATCCTCCCCGCCGGAAGACCAAGGTTTTCAGGGTAAAGCTTGTCTTCCCTGAGTAAGCCGGGACCTAAGCCGAGGCTATAGTGCGTAGGCGAATGGAAAACAGATTAATATTTCTGTGCCAGTCATATTTTGTGATGGAGGGACGCAGAAGGGTATGTACGCGGAAGAACGGTAGTTTCCGTAAAAGCATGTAGAATGACTTGATAGGCAAATCCGTCAAGTTAGATTTGAGGTGTGATATATAGTCGTAAGATGAATGTACAAATCCCACGCTGCCAAGAAAAGCTTCTAACGTTAAAATATGACTGCCCGTACCCGAAACCGACACAGGTGGTCAGGATGAGAAATCTAAGGCGGACAGGCTAACTCTCGTTAAGGAACTCTGCAAAATAGCCCCGTAACTTCGGGAGAAGGGGTGCCCCTGAGTGTTAACATACACGCGATGT
>NZ_JBEFNA010000062.1 GCF_040199715.1 Fusobacterium sp. SYSU M8D902 | reverse complement strand
GGAATAGAAATAGAAGGTACAAAAGTACCTGAATTTCTATATTTAGTAGGTAAAACAGGAACTTGGAAATGGAATAACAAAAGAAGAACTAATGTTACTGTACCATATATGGCTGATGAAGTTGGTATGTTATATAATAGAAATTTTGATGCTGAATGTATAGCAGGAAGTGATAGTGTAGATGATGTTAATTTAAGAGATATAATATTTGATAGTGAAAAAAAATATGGAAAAAATACTTTTATAAAAAAGGTATCTGGAATTAATAAAGTTTGGACAGGACATACGCAAAATAGACCTTCTTGGTTTTCTGTAGTAATACATGGTTATAATAAAGAAGGTAGAGAAATTTATAATAGTGGTAGAGTAGGAAGGTATGATGTGGGGGGGTATAAAGATAGTACAGCATATACATTTCCATGGAGTGTAACATTACCTGAACATGCTAGAGTTGTAATTCAGGTGTGGGGACATTTAGGTAATCCTTATCATGATAATAGTGGGTGTGATAATACTATGGACGGAGCTCAAGTCTATAATGTAAAATTAGATGATTTTATTCATAAGGCTGATGGAGAAACAAACTTAGTAATTAATGAGGATTATAAACCTGAATATATGAAATTTAATTCAAGTACAATAGAAAATTTACGTCCATTAGCTTTGGAAAATTCAATTAATGGAGTAAGAATAGCTTCAACTAAAGGAGATGGATTTTTACATTTAGATCCTAATGACACTTTAGAAATAAATGGACAAAAGCACTCATTAACATCAAGCAATTTATCTGAACAAAAATTAAAACTTAATAAAATAGATTTGTCTTATAAAGTTGAAAGTGGAAAAATTCAGTTAAAAGTTGATAATTATGGATTGAAAGTACCATCACCACAACCTTTAAATATAAAAATAATCAAACATAAAGAAGTTTCTGATATTATGAACCATAGGATTAATTTAACTGTTCCATATATTGAAAAGGTAATAGGAGAGTCTTTTTTAGAAGTAAAAGAATATTATCCAACATCTGAATATATAAAATTTAATTCATGTACTTTAAATAATCCTACAGAAATTAAATTAGAAAATTCAATAAGAGATGTAAAACTTAATCAAGTGACAGGAAAAGGATTAGTTAATTTAGAAGAAGGTAATATTTTAGAAGTAAATGGAAAAAGATATAGCATTGGATCAGGAGGAAATCTTTCTGAAAAAAACGATACATTAGGAGATATTAAGTTTAAATTTAAAGTTGAAGGAGGAAAATTAAGACTTGCATTAAATGAATGGGGTATATTAGAACCAGATAGATTATTAAGAATAAATGCAGAAAAGATTGATAAAACACCAATAATGGAACATATATTAAAAATTAGATCTCCAAGAAGAGTAGAAGGAACTAATAATATTAAAATAGATAATAACTATCAAATTAGAAATGTTATTAAGTTTAGTGGAATTTCATTAAATGCACCATCAAGTTTTGCTTT
>NZ_JBEFNA010000061.1 GCF_040199715.1 Fusobacterium sp. SYSU M8D902 | reverse complement strand
AAAGTACGCCAAAATTTAAAGAAAAATATTTGAATTTATTTTTTAAAATTTGCTTGACAATTCATAGTTGGTCTCCTATTAATGATAGTAAAAAAATATTATAAAATAGATGCTAATATTGGAAGTAAAAATGGAACTATAAATGTTAGTATCGTTCCAGTTAATAGTGTTACCATTCCTAATTTTGAACCAACAAATTTAGTTACTGGCATTAACATTGTATCCATATTACCAGCAGCCCCTCCTGCTATAGGGCTACCTACACTTATTTTAATTAAAAATGGCATAAATAAAATAGTTAAAACCTCTCTCATTATATTAACTATAAAGCCATATGTTCCTATTTCCAAACCAAAAGTTTTAACCATAAAAGCTCCAGTTAAACTATAATAGCTCATTCCGCTTGCTGATATTAAGGAAATTTTTAAAGGTATATTTAAAATTTTACCTGCAATAATTCCTCCTATCATACTTCCTAAAAGAATAGCTAAAGATAACCAAATCATTCTAAATCCTAATTTTTTTAGATAAACTAACACTGCTTTATCTGAACCTTGAGAAATTCCTACACATATATATATTATTGTTAAAAAAACAGTAAAAGAAAAATCAATAATATTACTTCTAACTTTATCTTGCAATAAAAAACCTGTAAAAAGTCCTAACATTAAACTTATTGGCATAATCCAAACAAGATTGTCTTCTTTTTTTTCTTCATCGATATCAATGTTATTATTTATTTTTTCGAAAATAATATTTTGGTTTTCAAGTTCTTTTTCGATTTCTTTTAACGGTAATACAGTTTTTTCGCATATCACAGTAAATATAACACTGAAAGTAATTGCTAAAAAAGATATTATTATGCAATTTATTCCGATTTTCAATAAATTATTCATAATAGTTTTATCTATTCCTATTCCTAAGCCAATTACTAACATCAAAAGGGAAAGAGCTATTGTTGATATTTTTTCAGAATATTTAACAAAATTCTTATTTTTTACTAATATTCCAAATATAATTCCTATGAACAAACAAACAAATGGTAGAATGGTCATTTTGTCCTCCTATAAAATAATACTTAACTTGTATTTCTCAAGGAAGAAAAACTCATTGTATAATAAGAAATGTAAGAACAGTTTTTCTATTTTTTAAATTATTCTATTATACCTCCTTTAATTTAATAATAGCACAATTTAATTATAAAATCAACATTTTTTGAAAATTATAAATTATCAAAATATTCAAATACTTTATTTAATAAATCTAATTTTTCTCTTGTTATAGTTTGTACAATTCCATAAGATTTACTCTCTTGTGTTTTTATATCTTTTAATTCTACTTTATTACTATATTCTTTTCCTCTGTAATCCTTAGAATCTGTATCTAATATAAATAACTTTTTTTCTTTATCAGAGAAAAAAGCTAATAATCCTTGCTCTAATTCAACATCAATTTTTATATATTTATTCATTTCAGAATCTTCAAACATTTTTAATTTTTCCATTGTTCCTTGTATGATATAAATATAAAACTTATACCATACTCCTCCTTTCCAATTGATTATATTTTTAGTTTTATATTAT
>NZ_JBEFNA010000060.1 GCF_040199715.1 Fusobacterium sp. SYSU M8D902 | reverse complement strand
AATGTTAAGGACATTAGCAACAGAATAGAGAAAGACAATAAATGCAAACACAACAATAAATTGGTGTAAATTATCAGTAAATTTTACTGAGTTAAATAGATTGAACGAAGAGTTTGATCCTGGCTCAGGATGAACGCTGACAGAATGCTTAACACATGCAAGTCTACTTGATCCTTCGGGTGATGGTGGCGGACGGGTGAGTAACGCGTAAAGAACTTGCCCTGCAGTCTGGGACAACATTTGGAAACGAATGCTAATACCGGATATTATGCGAGATTCGCATGTTTCTCGTATGAAAGCTATATGCGCTGCAGGAGAGCTTTGCGTCCTATTAGCTAGTTGGTGAGGTAACGGCTCACCAAGGCGATGATAGGTAGCCGGCCTGAGAGGGTGAACGGCCACAAGGGGACTGAGACACGGCCCTTACTCCTACGGGAGGCAGCAGTGGGGAATATTGGACAATGGACCAAAAGTCTGATCCAGCAATTCTGTGTGCACGATGAAGTTTTTCGGAATGTAAAGTGCTTTCAGTTGGGACGAAGTAAGTGACGGTACCAACAGAAGAAGCGACGGCTAAATACGTGCCAGCAGCCGCGGTAATACGTATGTCGCAAGCGTTATCCGGATTTATTGGGCGTAAAGCGCGTCTAGGCGGTTTGGTAAGTCTGATGTGAAAATGCGGGGCTCAACTCCGTATTGCGTTGGAAACTGTCAAACTAGAGTACTGGAGAGGTGGGCGGAACTACAAGTGTAGAGGTGAAATTCGTAGATATTTGTAGGAATGCCGATGGGGAAGCCAGCCCACTGGACAGATACTGACGCTAAAGCGCGAAAGCGTGGGTAGCAAACAGGATTAGATACCCTGGTAGTCCACGCCGTAAACGATGATTACTAGGTGTTGGGGGTCGAACCTCAGCGCCCAAGCTAACGCGATAAGTAATCCGCCTGGGGAGTACGTACGCAAGTATGAAACTCAAAGGAATTGACGGGGACCCGCACAAGCGGTGGAGCATGTGGTTTAATTCGACGCAACGCGAGGAACCTTACCAGCGTTTGACATCCTAGGAAGTTGGCAGAGATGCCTTCGTGCCCCTTCGGGGGAACCTAGTGACAGGTGGTGCATGGCTGTCGTCAGCTCGTGTCGTGAGATGTTGGGTTAAGTCCCGCAACGAGCGCAACCCCTTTCGTATGTTGCCATCATTAAGTTGGGAACTCATGCGATACTGCCTGCGATGAGCAGGAGGAAGGTGGGGATGACGTCAAGTCATCATGCCCCTTATACGCTGGGCTACACACGTGCTACAATGGGTAGTACAGAGAGTCGCTAACCTGCGAGGGGGAGCTAATCTCAGAAAACTATTCTCAGTTCGGATTGTACTCTGCAACTCGAGTACATGAAGTTGGAATCGCTAGTAATCGCAAATCAGCTATGTTGCGGTGAATACGTTCTCGGGTCTTGTACACACCGCCCGTCACACCACGAGAGTTGGTTGCACCTGAAGTAGCAGGCCTAACCGCAAGGAGGGATGCTCCGAGGGTGTGATTAGCGATTGGGGTGAAGTCGTAACAAGGTATCCGTACGGGAACGTGCGGATGGATCACCTCCTTTCTAAGGAGCAATACTTTCTCTATTCTATTGATAATGTTCTT
>NZ_JBEFNA010000059.1 GCF_040199715.1 Fusobacterium sp. SYSU M8D902 | reverse complement strand
GTAACTACTCAGGTCTGATGTAGAAATTTAAGACTTTCTTCAAAAAATTTTGAAGAAGGTCTTTTTTTGCGTTCAAAAATATGCTATACTATTTAAGTAAAAACTTAACAAGCAAGGAGGTGAACCTTTATGGAAATTAAAGTTGAAGATTTGTTACGTGAAATCGCTGAACTTAAACTTCAATTAGCTAAAGCTTTAGCTAGAATTGAAGAATTAGAAAAAGAAAACAAATTACTTAGAGAGGAAAATGCTATGCTTAAAGCTAAGCTTAATATGAATAGTTCTAATAGTAGTCTTCCTCCTTCTTCTGATAGATTTGTTAAAAAAAAAGATAGGTCTCTTAGAAAGAAAAGCAATAAACCTTCTGGTGGACAAAAAGGTCATAAAGGTTCTACCCTTGATAAAACTAATAATCCTGATTTCGTTGTAGATCTTGAACTATGTTCTTGTCCTCATTGTAGTTCTACATTAAAAGACACTGAAATCGAAGACGTTAAAACTAGACAAGTTTTTGATATTCCAAATATCAATGTTCTTATCACTGAATATCGTTCACAAGTTAAAACATGTCCTCATTGTAAAAAGAAGGTTAGTTCAGAATTTCCAAGTAATGTAACTAACCCAACTCAATATGGCGCTAATATCAGAGCTTTGATTACAAATTTAAATATTTATCATGCACTTCCATATAATAAAATTCAAGAATTCCTTAAAGATATCTTCGGTATAAATTTAAGTCAAGGAACTATTGCAAATACTCTTAAAAAAGCATTTACTTCTCTTGAGAAAGTAGAAAATTTCTTTAAAGATGAATTAAAAAAAGTTACTGTTCTTCATGCAGATGAAACAGGTACTAAAATTAATGGGAAAAATCATTGGATTCACTCTTGCTCAAATGAGAATTATACAGTTCTTACTTCTCATCCTAATAGAGGAAAAAAAGCAATAGAAGAAGCTGGTGTTTTACCTAAATTTAGTGGAATTTTATCGCATGATTGTTGGTATGCTTATGATTGCTATCCTCAGATTCTACATTCTTTATGTTGGGCACATTTTTTAAGAGAACTTCAAAGTATAGAAGACAATACTAACTTAAAATTTCCAGCTAAAATAAGGGAATTTATTCTTAATTTAAAAGAAAGAATTGAGAAAAAAGAAGAGATTTCCCAGGAAGAAGAAAGAAGAATTTATGAAAGATATGCATCTTTAATTGAGGCAAGTAAACAAGAGGAAAAAGCTTACTATCAAACAGATATACTAGAAACTAAAAAAAGGCGTAGTAAAGCATTTAATCTTTTGAAAAGATTGAGTAGGTATGAAGATGTTTTAAGATTTTTTGAAGAAAGAAACGTAAAGCTTTTTACCAACAATGCAGCAGAACGAGAAGTGAGGAATGTGAAGATAAAGAGTAAAATCCAAGGAGCATTTAGAAGTGAATTAGGAAGTCAAATTTATTGTAGAATAAGAGGATATATTGCTACAATGAAGAAAAATGGACAAACTCAATATGCAGCGCTAAAGAGTATATTTGATTTATGTGAAATTATGTTACCAGTAGTTGAATAGAAAGGGAGCCTTCAACAAAAATGTTGAAAACTCCCTCTATTTGGCTATTTTTTATTTTTTGTAAAAACTCACAGCTGAGTAGTTAC
>NZ_JBEFNA010000058.1 GCF_040199715.1 Fusobacterium sp. SYSU M8D902 | reverse complement strand
GTAAAATTCAATTTAAGAGAAGAACAACCAGTAATGACAAACTCACAAGGAACAGAATTAAAAGTAAAAAAAATAGACAAGACTGTACAAAAAGTAAGAGATAAAGAGTATAACATTAAATTGAGGGGAACATTAGATGTACCTGAAGATCAACAAAATGGAGAATATAGAGGAAGTAACATATTAGATATTGAAGTAAAGTAAAGGAGTGAATGAGATATGGAATTACTTGTAGTAATTATTATAGAAATAGTAATATTATTATCTATACTAAAAAAGGAAAAAATAACAAATAAAGAAACTTTAAAAAAGGAAAACCTAGAAGATCAATCACCTATTAAAGTAGATGTTACAGGGAATTTAAAAGGTCTAAAAAAAATTATTGTTAAATATACTAATGGAGAAAAATTGGTAATATCACATGATTATGAACATATTGTTAAGATAAATGATATTACTAATGAAATAAAAATAAACTTAGCTTATTGGCAGGAAGAAATTTCCTTTAATAAGACAGAAGTTGAAAACTATGATGAAATAAGAGAAATTTTTTTGAATAAAGATTTCAAATAGGAGGGAAACTTATGAAAAAAATATTATTAGGTTTTTTATTGATAAGTAGTATTGGAATAGCAGAAAGTATTCCAGCAATTCCAATTATTCCTATTTTACCACCAATAGAAGGAGAAGTAGGAAAACCTGATGTTCCAACATTACCTACAGAAGATAAAATAGAAAGTGATGGTAGAATAAGAAAATTAGAAAAAAATACTACTGTATTAATGAATGTTCAATTAAAGGTTGAAGTACCATTAGAAATAATATCAGATGTTGATATTGAAGCTATGGTAATAGATGATATGAAATTAGAAATACCTTTTGAAATAGAACTAAATAAAAAACCTGAAAAAAAAGATTATTATAAAATAAAGTTTAGTGAAAATAAAATAGATATAGATAGTGATGGTCAAATAGATACAACAATTTATACACCACCATATATAAATACCAAAATTGTAAAAGATAATATGGTATATATAGATGGGGCAAAAATATCTAAAGAGGGAAAACATAGTCGTAAAGTATATATGACTGTGGAAGTAAGAGAATAAATAAAATATTTTTAAATTTTAAGTAGGAGGAAAGATTGATGATTTTAGAAAATATTGGGAGATTTTTTTGGACATTATCTTACTTTTTAATTATTTTTGTTATCTTTTTTGTATTTACTATTTTCATAATAGGAATATATTATATTTTAGGATTTTTTATAGATTTTATTGTATAAATTGGAGGAAAAAATGAAAAGAATAATATTATTTATGTTTTTATTAGCTATACCTAGTTTAGCTAAAGTTGAAATAAAAATATTAGAACCATTAAGGTTTGAATATTTTAATACAAGAATGTTAGGTGGAGAAAAAATAGCAGGTTATGGAACAATTGAAATTAAGGCAGAAAAAGAAGATTTTGGGAAGAAATTAGTCTTTCAATTTCCCAAAAAAGGTCTTTTAACAAATAGAAAAAAATGGATAGAAGTAGAAGAATATGGGATAGAAGTACCAAACAAAGAAATAGAAATAAATCAAGAAACAGTAAATATCAAATTTTATTCTATTTTAAATAGAAGAAATATTGATAAAGGAGAGGAAGCAGATATAATAGAAGGAAAATATAATGGATATGTTCCAATTATAATTTCCCAATATGGAAAATTGGGGGGAGAATAATGAAATTATCAGTTTTTTTGTTTTTATTGTTCAATTTAATAAGTTTAGCTGAAGAAAATTTAACTATTCACGATTTACAAATGAAAATGGAATTAGATAAAAGTAAACCAAATTACTTAGTTGTAAATATTATTCCTGATGATACTGAAGAAAAAATAGTAAAGATATTAAAGACCTTAAAGGAAGAAAAAAAAGAAGAAGATAAGAGTGTTAAATACAGAAAAGATATTAAAGACCTTAAAGGAGGAAGAGAAAAAAATGAATAGATTAAGTGTACAAGAAATGAACGGGGGGGGGGTGCTATGGTAGAATACA
>NZ_JBEFNA010000057.1 GCF_040199715.1 Fusobacterium sp. SYSU M8D902 | reverse complement strand
TTATCTGTCCATTTTTTTCCTTGTCTTTTCATTCTTAAATCTCTAATCATTCTAATTTCTTCTAAATGGTCTTTTTGCTTTTGATAGTTCCTTTTATTTGGAGGAATAGAAATACCTGTAACAATCTCTATATCTTTACGAGGAAAAGTCATATAACTTTCCTTATAGGCTTTTAGGGCGTCTTCTATATCTTCTTCTGTAAAATGATTGTCCTGATTTCCTGTCTTACTTTCCATCTCCTCTAAGAATGAATATGCGTCGGCTTTTACCTCCTCATAAGGTATATCACATTTTAGTCCATACATAGCAAGGCTCATTATACAAAAATACCTGTGTCCCTCAACTACTTTTTCATTATCTGTAATAGTTCTTTTCCACCAATCATATAAATCTCTTTTGATATGCCATTTTTTACGAGATTTGTCGCCTTTTACTATCCGTCTTTCATACCAATCAGGATACTTTTCTTTCGCTTCTTTTAAAGTTAATTTTTTAGGAACATAAAGAGCTTTATTTATAATATCTATTTCTGTATCTACTAATTTTCTTCTTCCTGTTACCCAATAATTAAGTTTTTCCACAGTATAAAGCTCTGAATTTTCTAAATAAAAGGCTCTTACAACTTCTCCAAATTTTGTTTTTGTTTCTGGTATTCTAAATCCCTGAAAAATACCTTGATATTGTCTTTTCTTAACGCTTGATGTATAGCCGTTCCAAACCAAGTCTATTAACCCATACTTAAATCTTTTTAAAAGGATTTTTATATTATCAAAAAGAGCTATAGGTTTTTCAAGGATATAATATAAATGTAGCCCATTTCCTGAACTGACTATAATATTAGGTTTTGGCATAGCTCCTGATTTATATTGATAAAAAATGTTTTCTATATGCTGTTTTTCCACTCCATCTAAGTCAATGGCAAAAGCATATAAAAACCTTGAGTTTTTCGCCGTTCTGTTTCTTCCTATGTAACTGATGGGGCTTGTGATGACAAATTCTCTGTCTTTAATTTCTTCCAAAAAATTCAAATCATTAAAAATCATAAAGTGTCTTGCTCTATCTTTTAAAATTTCTGTAGCTATTCCATGATATTTATGATTTTGATGTTCCTGAGAAGCTCCCTCACATTCCTCTAAAGGCATTTCATCATTTCCACTGTATATTAATTCAAAGAATTTATAGACATTAATTTCAGTATATTGAAAATAAGGATTATATTTTAAATAACCATTTCTTAAATTATAAAGTTCTTTTTTCTTATCTAAACCTGTCATAAAAAACCCCCTAAAAAACACTATAGAGCCGTTATATTATCAATATATTTTTTCCACCTATTTTATAAAAAAATAAAAAGGACTAAAATCCTCAACCAAATTATACTATAGAGCCGTTATATTATCAATATATTTTTTCCACCTATTTTATAAAATAAAAAAGATGTTATATTATCAATGCATTTTTTAGACCTATTTTAATTGAATTTAAGCCCTCCAATAATAACTTCTCAATAGAATTTTCTTTCTGTATGGGGGCGTTTTTTTTTGCTGACAAAGAACTTGGCTGCAAAAAAAATAAATAGGGGGGCTTCTTAAAATTTTTATACACCTTTTAGCCCTCCTAAAATCGTTTTTACGCATTTTTTTTAATTCTACAGGGTTTTATCGTCAAAAATTTATAAAATGGCTTAAAATTGATTTTATGGCTTGTGAGAAGGTATTATTTACTTCTAGAGAAGCCGTTGAATTTCTTAATAAAAAAAGCAGGGGATTCTACCAAAATCCCCCACATAAAACTTATGCTCTAACGATTAGTAAGCGTTTTTAGATAATAGAAAGAAAATAACTACTATCATTGCTAAATAAATAATGAGCCTCTTCACTTTGCACCTCCTTTCTCGAGATGGTCGGCTTAGAGGAGGAACAAGGTATTATATCATTGATTTTTCTAAAAATCTATGGTATAATTAATTTGCTAAATAGATAATTGAGTAACAGGAATAAAAAGATAAGGGCTACCAACAACCTTGTCTTTTTTATTTTTTGTATAAACTTCTTCCTTTTTCATAATATATATGGTATAATATTTATATATATAAAGTATGAGTAAAGGAGGGTATCTATGAATATTCAAACTAAAAGAAAAATTGATGAAATTAAAGGAATGATAAAGAAAAAGACTAAACTTG
>NZ_JBEFNA010000056.1 GCF_040199715.1 Fusobacterium sp. SYSU M8D902 | reverse complement strand
TGTTTGGTGTATAATAGAATTCCAAGAAGTTGCAGCATAAAATTTCAATAAAAAATCCATTGTAAATTTACCCTAAAATTTGTTATCCTTTTAATAGCGATCAAACTGTTAAAAGGAGAAAGGATATGCTTACAATGGATCAAATAAATAATATCAGATTTTTAAAAAGAACTCAAGGAAAAACTTACAAAGAGGTTGGGGAAATTACTGGTGTTTCATATAAAACTATTAAAAAATATGAGGAATTAGAAGATTTAACTCCTAAAATTAGACCTTCTATCAAAAGACCTACTAAATTAGATCCCTTTAAAAAAGAAATTAGAAAGTGGCTGATTAGTGATAAAGGAAGACCTCATAAACAAAGGCATACTGCCAAGAGAATTCATAATAGACTTCTTGAAAAGTACCATGATACATATACCGCAAGCTATAGGACTCTCGCGAAGTATGTAACTAGCTTAAAAAAAGAACTTAGCTTAGGAAAAGAAGAATTTCTGGAACTAAAACATTTTACAGATGAAGCTCAAGTTGATTTTGGAAAAGCTACATTCATTGAGAAAGGAAAAAAGATACAAGGAAGCTATTTGGTTTTAACTTTACCTTACAGTAATGCTGGATTTGTCCAACTCTTTAGGGGAGAAACACAAGAATGTTTACTCGAAGGCTTGAAAAATATATTTAATCATATTGGAAGAGTTCCTTCTAAAATATGGTTTGATAATTTATCGGCTGCTGTTAAAATTTTCAATAAAAAGGAAAGAAAACTTAATAACTTCTTTGAAAGATTTTGTGCTCATTATTCTTTTAAACCCATATTTTGTAATCCTGCAAGTGGAAATGAGAAAGGAAATGTAGAAAATAAAGTTGGATATTTCAGAAGAAATTATCTTGTACCAGAGCCAGAATTTAATAGCCTTGAAAACTTTAATAAGTATCTGTTAACCCTTTGCGATAATGATCATAAAAGGGTACACTACCAAAAAAGAGTTTCAATCAAAAAACTTTATGAAGAGCAAGTACTAGAAATGCAATTAGTAAATCCAATTGAATTTGAAGTCTTTAGAATTGAAAAGAGAAAAGCTAATAAATATGGAAATATAGAATTTGAAACAAATATCTATTCAGTTTCTCCTAAAGAGAAGAATAATGAGTTATGGATTAAGATTGCAGCCAATAATATTACTATTTTAAACGAAGATAAAGTTGAATTAATTAAACATCAACGTTGCTTTGAAAAATATAAGAATATTATCAGTTATACAGAATCTCTTCCATTGATTATTCAAAAAATTAATGCCTTAGAAAATACGGAGTTTTATCAGACATTACCTACTATTTGGAAAGAATTTTTAAAAGATAAAGATAAGGAACAAAAAAGAAGAATACTTAAAGTTTTAGAAAAGATTCTTTTAGATAGCTCTATAGAAATTGCAACTCTTGTTTTGCAACAAGCACTAAGTGCAGGAGTAACTGCGCCAGATTCGATATTAACAATGTTTTATCGATATATTGATCGCGATTTTAAGATTGAAGAATTAGAATCTCTTCCTGAAAAAGTTCCTAAAATATCTGAATACCAAATTGATTTAGATAGATATAATAAATTTTTAGGAGGAAGTTCTAAATGAAAGATATATTAATAGATTATGCTAAAAAATTAAAATTAGGAAGAGAATTTTTAAATGATTTTGAAGATATTCCATTTACTACAAAGGAGGAATACTTAGCAAATGTACTTAAAAGAGCCTTAGAATATCAGCAGATAAATAGAAAAAATCGATTATTAAAACAAGCTAAATTTGAAGTATACAAAAGTTTAGAAAACTACGACTATACTAATGTTGAGTTTCCAGAGACTTTAAATATAGAGGGATTAGTAGAAGGAAACTTCATAGAAAATAAAGAAAACTTGATATTTTATGGGCCAGTCGGAACTGGCAAAACACATTTTGCAACAGCTCTTGGAATAGAAGCATGTAACAGAGGAAAGAAAGTAAGGTTTTTTAAAGTTTCAACATTGGTAAATGAGTTGCTGGAGGCTTATGAAAAGGGAGAGCTTAGGCGCTACACTAATACTTTAAATAAATATGATTTACTAATATGTGATGAATGGGGATATGTACCAATATCCCTGAAAGGTTCAGAGTTACTATTTCAAGTAATAGCAGATTGCTATGAAAGAAAAAGTCTAATAATTACTACCAATTTAGAATTTGGTAAGTGGATTAGTATATTTATGGATAAAAAATTAACTAGTGCTATTATAGATAGAATAATTCATCATGGCCATGTAATTTATTTTACAGGAGATAGCTATAGGATAAAAAACTCAACTATAAATAGCATCTAGTTATTAAATTTACAATGGATAAAAGTTGGAAATTTAAAGTTGCAATTTATTAAACTAACTACTTGCAAAACACA
>NZ_JBEFNA010000055.1 GCF_040199715.1 Fusobacterium sp. SYSU M8D902 | reverse complement strand
TTGTTTGATGTATAATAAAAATGAAGAAGTTGTCGTTTAAAAAGTTACTGTTTTAAATAAAAAAATCCATTGTAAATTTATCACAATACTGTTAACCTTTTAATAGAGACCAATCTGTTAAAAGGAGAAAGGATAAATGATTACAATGGATATAATTAATAATATCAAATATTTGAAAAGAGTTCAAGGGTTAAGCTATGCTTCGGTTAAAAAAATTACTGGATGTTCATACAATACCATTAAAAAATATGAAGAAATGGAGAATATGACACCTAAATTTAATACTCCTAAGAAACCTACTAAGCTTGATCCATTTAAAGATACTGTCAGAAAATGGCTGATGGAAGATAAAGGAAGACCTCATAAACAGAGACATACTGCAAAAAGAATTCATATGAGATTATGCGAAAAATACCCAGATATATATACTGCAAGTTACAGAACTCTCGCTAAGTTCGTAGCTAAGATCAAACTTGAACTTAATATTGGAAAAGAAGAATTTTTGCAATTATCACACTCTAAAGAAGAAGCACAAGTTGATTTTGGAAAAGTTACTTTCTTTGAAAAAGGAAAAAAAGTACAGGGAAGCTACTTAGTTATGACTCTGCCATATAGTAATGCTGGGTTTATCCAAGTTTTTCGTGGTGAAACTCAAGAATGCCTTTTGGAAGGAATGAAAAAGATATTTCAACATATAGGAAGAGTTCCTTCAGAAATATGGTTTGATAACCTTTCAGCTGCTGTAAAAATAACTAACAGAAAAAATAGAAAAGAAAGAAAAATAAATAAATTTTTCCAAGCATTTGCTGCACATTATTCTTTTAAGCCTATCTTTTGCAATCCAGCCAGTGGGAATGAAAAAGGTTCTACAGAAAATAAAGTAGGATACTTACGAAGAAACTATTTAGTGCCTGAACCAGAATTTAATGATATAAATGAATTTAATAAAAAACTGCTAGAACTATGCGATAAAGACCATAAAAGGTTACACTACAAGAAAAAAGTGGAAATCGCAGGATTGTATCAAGAGCAATTAAAATATATGCAGAAAATAAATCCTATTAATTTTGATGTCTTTAGATTAGAGAAAAGAAAAGCCAATAAATATGGAAACATAGAAGTTGATACTAATACTTACACAGTAATGCCAATATATAGAAATGCAGAGCTTTTAGTTAAAATAGAAGCTAATACTCTAACTATCTTTGATGAAAATGGAAAAGAGCTGATAAAACATGACCGTTGTTTTGAAAAATATAAGACAATCATAAGTTACAAAGAATCTTTACCATTAATTATTCAAAAAATTAACGCATTAGAAAATACTGAATTTTACCAAACTTTACCTAAAGTATGGAAAGATTTCTTAAAAGATAAAGATAACGAGCAAAGAAAAAGAATACTTAAAGTTCTAGGAAAAATGTTAATAGAAAGTTCAATGGAAACGGCAACAGCTGTTTTGCAAGATACCATAGTTGCCGGCAGATTCTCTCCAGATTCAATTCTTGCCACATATTATCGCTATGTAGAATGTGATTTTAAAAGAGAAGAATTGCAAGATTTACCAGAAAAAGTCCCTAAAATAAAAGAATATGATATTGATTTAAGATATTACGATAAATTTTTAGGGAGGGTTTAAAAAATGAGAGATATATTAACAGAGTATGCAAAGAAATTAAAATTAGGAAGAGATTTTTTAGATGAGTTTGAAGATATTCCTTTTACAACTAAAGAGGAATACTTAGCAAATGTCTTAAAATGTGCCTATGAACATCAACAAATAAATAGAAAAACAAGACTTTTAAAACAAGCTAGATTTGAAATTTACAAAAGTTTAGAAGGATATGATTTTTCTAATATAGATATTCCAGAAACAATAAATATAGAAGGTTTAAGAGAGGGTGAGTATATAGATAAGACAGAAAATTTAGTTTTTTACGGGCCCGTAGGAACAGGCAAAACACATCTTGCCATTGCTTTAGGGATAGAAGCCTGCAATAGAGGAAAGAAAGTTAGATTTTTTAAGGTAGCTCATTTAGTGAATGAGCTGATAGAAGCAAGTGAAAGGGGTGAATTACGCCGTTTCACTACCAGTTTAAATAAATATGACCTGCTGATATGCGATGAATGGGGGTATATTCCCATTTCATTGCGTGGTGCTGAGCTTCTCTTTCAAGTAATAGCAGATTTTTATGAAAGAAAAAGTCTAATAATTACAACTAATTTAGAGTTTGGTAAATGGATAAGTATATTTATGGATAAAAAATTAACTAGTGCTATCATAGATAGAATAATCCATCACTGCCATATCCTTCATTTCACAGGAAGTAGTTACAGAATAAAAAATTCAACTATAAATAGCATCTAGTCAATAAAAATTTACAATGGATTTTGTTTCAAATTTAAGTGGCAAAACATTATTAATTCACTTGCAAAACACA
>NZ_JBEFNA010000054.1 GCF_040199715.1 Fusobacterium sp. SYSU M8D902 | reverse complement strand
TGTAAGTTGGCATTAGATTTTAAAGCTCCACCATAGAAAATCTTAAAAAATTGTAGAGCCTCATTATAATAGCCAAACTCATGGGCAGTGAGAAGAGGAGTATCATATTCATCTATAAGTAAAATAACTTTCTCATTGTATTTTCTTGCAAGCAACTCTGTTAAAAATTGTAAACTATATTTTAACTCACTCATATCCCCTTTTCTATTTTGAAGATTGTGTAAAATTTTTTTTTCTTCAGAGCTACAAATTTCTTCTAATCCTTGAAAGTCTTTTACCATTTTAAAAATAAATAGGCTCATATCAGATAAAAACTCTTCCCAAGTATTTTCTTTAAGTTCTTTCATAGTAATAAAGATGACAGGATATTTACCCTGCTCTTTAATCACAGGAGAGTCTTCTATATATAGTCCATTGAATAAATTTCTATTCTCATCTTTGTTTTTAATATCAAAAAAATATTTTAACATAGACATATTAAGAGTTTTACCAAATCTTCTAGGACGACAGAATAATTTTATATCAGCAGAGTCAGTTAAAATATCCTCAATAAATTTAGATTTATCAACAAAATAACAATTTTTTTCAATAACTTTTTTAAAATCATCAACACCTATACCAATACCTTTTTTGTTAAACATATTCTCACCTCATTTCTTTCTATTCAAGTATATTATACCATTTTTTATAGGAAAATATAAGTAGATTAATAGAAAAGAGTGTAGTAAAATATATTAAAGAAAAAGATTTAATAAGAATAGGTATTGTGAGAAATTAAGTCATAATGATGAAAGGTTAATTATTTAAGGAAAGGACAACTATGAAAAGAATAATAAAATCAATAGTAATTATTTCATTACTTCTTTTAACATCTTGTGGAAGAGTAACAGAGCAACAAGCAAGACAAGCTTTACATAATCATTTACTAGAAAGATATGGGGAAGAGTTTGAAATAGGATATATGGGTAGACGTTCTACAGGAAAGAAAAATTGGTATCAAGCAGAAATATATCCTTCAAAATATAAAGGAACACCTAGAGAGTATGACAAATATTATCATAGAAGTGGAAATGTTAACATAGAAAAAGGGATATTTGGAGAAAGTATAGATTATGTAGGAGATGTATATAGAATAGTTTTGATGAATGAATCAGCAAATGAGTTTTATCTACCTAAATTAAAAGAGTTGTTTGGAGAAAATATATTACCTATATTAGATATAAATATATCTGAATTAGAGTTTTTTCCAAATTTTATAGATGATTATACTTATAATTTAAAGAAAAATAAAATGCCTGAGATAAAAGGAAGAATTTATATCTTTGGAAGGGTGGAAAATGATAAGGACAGGGAATGGTATAGGAAACAAATTTACGAATTTGTGCAGTTTATGAAGCAGACAGGAACCTTTGAATATGTGGATTTAGATATATTAGTTGTAGATGAAAGAATTTTATTAGATGAATTCATTATGAACAAAATTGGAACAATTGACAAATTAGAAAATTTATCTAAAGATTTGTCCGAAGAAGAATTTTTAAGGAATAGAAAAAATATAATGAATGAATTGAATTCTTTTTTTGATAAGAATAAATATTATCAAAAGAGTATAGAGAACATAAATAAGAATAATCTTAGAGAAATTGGAACAGCTATATATACTAAGGGAAATAATTTGCTTTATCTAAAATTATATTCTCCTAAATATATAGAAAGTAACAGATATAAAAATGAAAAAAGAGAATATAATGATATAAGTGATATTAAGTTTGATTGGGAAAGGTGGTTTTAAATATGATTAGTATCACAGATAAAGAGCTTTTAGCAATTTGTAATCTTTCTAATTTAAAAATGGAATTTGCTAATTTAACATATCAAACATCTGAAAGTAAAAGTAGCAAAAAAATCCTGTCAAATCATACAATTTATTTTAGATAAAAATATATTAAAAAGTTAAAGGGGAAATTATGAGGAAGTTTAGACGAATATTAATGATTTTAATATTACTTTTATTAACAGCCTGTGGAAGAGTAACAGAGGAAGAAGCAAGACAAGCTTTACATAATAATTTAGTAAAAAGATATGGAGAAGAGTTTGAAATAGGATATATGGGTAGACGTTCAGACGGAAAAGAGACATGGTATGAAGCAGAAATATATCCTTCAAAATATAAAGGGACACCTAGAGAGTATGATAAATATTATCGTAGTAGTGGAAGTGTAGATATAAAAAAAGGAATATTTGGAGAAAGTATAGATTATGTAGGAGATATATATAGGTTAGTATTAATAAATGAATCAGCAAATGAATTTTATCTACCAAAATTAAAAGAGCTATTTGGCGAGAACGTACTACCAGTATTAGAAATAGATATATCAGAATTAGAAATAGTTCCAAATTTTATAGCTGATTATAAGGAAGGATTGGAAAAAAATCAAAGACCTAAAATAAAAGGGGGAATTTATATCTTTGGAAGGGTGGAGAATGATGAAGATAGAGAGTGGTATAGGAAACAAATTTACGAATTTGTGCAGTTTATGAAACAGACAGGAACTTTTGAATATGTGGATTTATCTTTTCAAATTTTAGATGAAAGAATATTAATAAAAGAATTTGATGAGATAAAACCTTTGTTAATAAATCATTTTAATACTTCAGCTAATTCAGAAGAATTTTTAAAATACAGAGAAAAAGAATTGAATAAATTAAATGAAAAATATAAACAATTAACATTAGATGATAAAAAAAATAAAATAAATAATTATTCTAAAAGTGAGATATCCAAATTCAATAATGACAGATTTTTAGGATATACAGCACTGTATCATACTGTCATAAGAAGTCCTAAATTTTTAAAAAATGAATCAAGATTATCTAAATATAAGATATTAGAGTATAAATCTAAAGATGAAATAAAACTTTTAAATACTATAAAAATTATTTTTGATGAGTATGATAAAGAAAAAATTTATAAGAATGAATGGGGTGATTAATTAATGAAAATCACAGATAAAGAGCTATTAGCTATTTGTAATCTTTCAAATTTAAAAATGGAATTTGCTAAAATTACATATGAAGATGACTATACTAAAAAGTTGACAAATCATACAATCTATTTAGATTTCTAAAAACTCTTTATTCAATGTTTTTTTATCTTCTTTAAAGGAAAAAATAAGAATTTCATATATTAAAAAATGAGAGGATTTTTCCTCTCATTTAATCTATATATCTAA
>NZ_JBEFNA010000053.1 GCF_040199715.1 Fusobacterium sp. SYSU M8D902 | reverse complement strand
TTACAATGGATTTTTTTATTTAAAACAGTAACTTTTTAAACGACAACTTCTTCATTTTTATTATACATCAAACAATTGAAAGGAACATTTCCATTTAAATATTCAATTTCTCTTAATTTTTCTCCTGATTCATAATTCCAAATCCAATTACCTTCTCTTTTTCCATCAAGATATTGTCCTTCTTTTTTTATTATTCCATTTTCATAATATTCTTTATATTGACCTTCAGCTTTACTATTTGTAAAGTTTAATTCTGATTTTATCCTTCCATTTTCATAGTATTCTTTTCTTAAACCAGTTAATTCATTATTAGAATAATGTTCTTCTATAATTGGAGTATAACCTTTATGTCCAAGAAAGATAATAGTTCTATCTCCTTCTAAAATTCCATCAAGATATTTTTCTTTAGTTAGATAATTTCCATCTTGTGTATATTGATTTTTAAAAATAATTTCACT
Organism: Fusobacterium sp. SYSU M8D902; assembly: GCF_040199715.1. Taxonomy (NCBI): domain Bacteria; kingdom Fusobacteriati; phylum Fusobacteriota; class Fusobacteriia; order Fusobacteriales; family Fusobacteriaceae; genus Fusobacterium; species Fusobacterium sp. SYSU M8D902. The sequence goes on along the minus strand of NZ_JBEFNA010000053.1, from coordinate 2,911 downwards.
TCCATCATTTGAATAACTATAATCTTCTGATGATAATTTTTCTCCTGTTTCATAGTATTTATTAACTGTTCCTAGTTTTGTTCCATTTAAATATTCTCCTGTTTCAGCTAATAATCCATTAGAATAGAAAATATTATATTTTCCTTCTAAATTATTATCTTTATAATTGTAAATTTTAAAATAAGTATCATCTTTTTCAATCCATAGACCTTGTTTTAATCCATTTTCATCTGTTAAATTTTGAGGATTAAAATTTTCAGGCTCAAATTTACAAGAAATAATTTCACAATTTTTATTATATTCTTCAACTAATCCTGTAAATTTATTGTTATAAAATGTTTTTGAAGAAGTTAATTGATTATCTTCATTAAAAAAATTATGATAACCTAATCCATCATTAGGAATATTTATATATTCAGAAATATAATAAGTGGAATCTTCTTTTTGAGTATATACATATAAAGGAGTTTTTAAAGTTCCATTTTCATAATAACCAACATTATAAGAATTTTCATTAATTTGTTCTTTATAAAATCCTTCTTTTTCATCAGTATATAAATTGTTAATATTTTCTGAATAAGTTTTTAACATTTTTTGAAATTCAGAAGATTTCTCTTCTTTTTCAAAGCTTAAATAAGGATATAAATAATAATTAAAAAAATGGTTTATATCTTTTTTTTCTGTTTGAGATGGATTTTCTGCTATTCTATCTCCTAAATCCATTCTATCTGAAAAAATAATCTCATTATCATAAGATATATTTATTCTAGTTTTGTAATATCCTTCTGTTTCTTTAAGAGTTTGTTCTTTTTGAAAAAGTTCATTTAATAATTTAACTGCTTCTTTTCCATTGTATTCAGTATTTTCAAGGAAAATTCCTCCAAATTCTGAATAACTTAATTTTATAGATAATTTATCAATATCTTTTGAATTATCTAAATTTTTATTTAAATCAGGATATTCATTTAAATATTTTTTTTCATTAATTTGAAAATCTTTTATACAATTTGAAATTTCTTCTTTCAAAGAGTTAGCACTTTCTATAATTTCTTCTTTTGTATAATTTTTTCCTAATTTTTTATAATCTTTTACATAAGAATCTGTCATTGTTAATAATGAATCAGGAAAAGAATCTAATCTATATTTTAAAGCTTCTGATACTTGCTCCCTTTTTCCAAACTCTCCATCTCCCAAATCTATTCTTATTTTATTTGTATTATAATCTCCGTATTTAAAAGTCATATATAATTTTGAATATGAAATATATTTATCTTCTTCTGATATATTTTCTCTTTTTTCAGTTAATTCTTTATCAAATTTTACAACTTCATTTAGAAATTTATAGGCTTCTATACCTTTTAAAGTTGTTTCTTCAGGAATATTAAACTCTTTTTCTGAATAGTGATAAATTACTTCCAATTTATCAAATAAATTTTCTTTTTTTTCAGTTTCTTTATTTAATTCAATATTATTTTCTTTTAAATATTCAAGATAGTTATTATATAATAAGTCACTTGCTTTTTGAGATTCATTAATAGCACGATAAAATTCTTGATAATCATTTTTTAGAACAGATACCCATGATTTTAAATAACCTGCATGATTATTTAAATGTTCTCCTTTTAGCTCTATTCCTAAATCAGATTGAATAAACATAGATGTTAATTCTGCTGTTAGTTCTTCACGAGCATATGCTTGATTTCCAAATTTACCAAATTGTCTATTTAAACGAGAAGGGTGTCCAGTACTATGTCCCATTTCGTGCAAAGTGGTACTCAAAAATGATAATTCATCTTTGAAATATTCTTTAGGAGGTAAAATAATTTTATCTTCATTTAATGAATAATAAGCTCTATCTTGTAAAACTTCTATAATTGGACATTCAGAAGAATTTATAAAATTATTAGCTATTTCAAAAGTTTGTTCTGTTGTTTTAATATTTTTTTCATATGGAGGAATACCATGAATATCTTTTGCATTAAAAACAACAAAATAACTAGCAATAGGTCTACTTCTTTCTACTTCTTTTTTTATTATTTCTTCTTTTCCTTCTGCATTAATTATTTTTTCTTCTTTTAATTCTGTAAAAATCCATTTTTCACATTTAACTCCTTTAGCTCCTTTTTTAACTGTCCAACCTTTTTCTTTAGCCTGACTATATGTAAGCCATCTTGGGTCATCTAAATTTCTACTAACTGCTTCTCTTCCAAGAATTAATCTATTAATTCCATTATATTTAGCCCCTGAAACAGGGTTTTGAGGTCTTAATAACTCTCTATTCCAATCATATGAAAACATAGCTTGATTTTCTTCTATTGACTTTATAATATCATCTACAATTTTTTTTCTATTTTCCATTAAAATATCATTTACATTTATTTTTTTTCCTTCCACTTTTATATTCTCATTATAGCGAAACTCATTATATCAGCTCCTTTCCTCTCTTACCCTCTCCACAAATATATAATTAATATTTATATTAATTTTTATTTTTAAATTATTATCTTTTTTAAATGAAAGAATATTTTTTTGAATCCATTTATTTAAGTTTTCAGATATTTCTAAAAACTCTAAATCTAGGAAATTAGACAATTCAATTTTCTCTTGAATATTATTATCTTCATAAGCTTTTGCTTCTAATTCATCTTTTAAATTAAAGTTAAAAGGTTTGTTTTTAATTCCATTACAATATCTTGGAATTACTGAATTATTATCAATTTCTAATGAATCTATCAATACATAAATATCTGCAAAATAATATTTATTATCAATAAATAAAAAATTTTCTTTATAATCTACTAAGTCAATAACTACTATTTTTTCTTTCATTATTTCTTGTATGATATAAATATAAAACTTATACCATACTCCTCCTTTCCAATTGATTATATTTTTAGTTTTATATTATAAT
>NZ_JBEFNA010000052.1 GCF_040199715.1 Fusobacterium sp. SYSU M8D902 | reverse complement strand
CTAGATAAGAAGTTTTGGTATAATAAAGAAAACCAAGAACTATTTTTAGGGGATTATGATTGGATACAAAAGAAAATGAATGAGGAAAAAAATCAATAGGTAAGTTAGTGGTAAAATTATCTATTACTAAAAATATTATTAGGAGGTAAAAAGGTATGAGTTTATATGAAATTAATTTACAAAGAGAAATTTTAAGAGAAAAAAGTGCAGAGATTTTAGCAGATTTTAACAAATATATGAGAGAGAATAATATTAATTATTCAAATAATGAAATTAAAAATCCTATAGTTGCTCTGTATTACAATGTAATAGAAATATATAATAATATTTTTACTCCAAAATATAAAGATATTTTAAAATTAGAAGCTGTAAATGGAAAATTAGATTTAGCAAAGGAAATTCTAAAAAATAGTTATTTACAAAAAGAAAATTATATAAAATTTAAAGAGTTTTATGAGGAATATACTAAATTATCTTTTTTAGATTTTGAAGAATTAATATCTAATGCTAAAGATGAAAAAGAAAAATTATTTTTTAATATGCTTCTACAATATTTTATGGAAAATAATTTTAATAAAGTTTTAAGAGAAGAGAAATATTAAGAGAAATTTTTACATATAATAAAAGAGTGCCTTTTTTAGCACTCTTTTATAACTTTTTTAGCTCCCACTTACTGGTAGGGTACACCGCTTTTTCAACTCCCACTTACTGGTAGGGTACACCGCTTTTTCAACTCCCACTTATTGGTAGGGTACACCGCATTATCATTAAAAATACGACTAAAAGGACTTAATAAAAAACTCATTCCGTTAATAAATTCTTTTAACATTTATATCCTCCTTCTTTTTGTCTAAATTATAACCCTTATATTTTAAATTTACAACTTTTTTATTTGTTATAAATAGTATTAAAATAAACATTAAAAAAATAGTATTAAAAATTTGACTGTTATAAGATATTTTGCTATGATATCAGTATCAATTTAATATTAAAATAAATGTTCGTTGAAAATAAGACTGTGAGAGGTGGAAGAATATGATCTATGGATATTGTAGGGTATCTACTAATAGACAAGTTATCACAAGACAAGTTGAAAATATATTAAAAGTATATCCTGGAGCTAGAATATACCAAGAAGCTTATACTGGAGTAACTTCAGATCGTCAAGAATGGAAAAAATTAAAAAAGTTAGTTAGTAGTGGAGATATATTAGTATTTGATTCCGTATCTCGCATGAGCAGAAATGCTGAAGAGGGAATCCAAGAATACTTTGAGCTTTATAATAGAGGTGTAAAGCTTATATTTCTTAAAGAAAGTTATATTAACTCTGATGTATATACAAAAGCTAAAGAGCAGCAAATAGCAAAGACTGGGAATAAGATTACAGATATTTTATTGGGAGCTATAGAGGAAGTTTTAAAAGTTATTGCTGTGGATCAGATTGAAAAGGCTTTTGAACAATCAGAAAAAGAAGCTTGTGATATCAGAACAAGAACTAAAGAAGGACTCAAAGTGAAGAAAGCTCAAGGAGTTATTCTTGGTAGAAGAGTTGGATCTAAGATTCAAACCAAAAAATCTATTGAAATGAAAGAAAAAATTAAGTTACTGGCTAAAGACTTTGGAGGAAATTTAAAAGATATTCAAGTTATAGAGCTTCTAAAGATCAGTAGAAACACCTACTTTAAGTATAAGAGGGAGCTAAAAGAAGAATTGCGATTTTCTTTCTTATAGGAGATTATGATAAAGTCAATAAAATCAAGGATCTGTGAATTAAAAAAAATCAAGTTTTTGATAAAATTTTTGTAAAAAAATGTCTTGTGGAATAATTTAGTTGCGATACTAAAAATCATACTTGACATTTTTTAAATGAATATTTTAAAATTAAAATAATATTTTATATTTTTAATAGGATTTTTTTGTTTGGATTTTGTTATTTTTATTGATGTTTTATTTATTATTAGGAGGTTTTTTTAGTGAAAAAGTTTATTTTAGTGATGTTATTATTTATGTTCTCGATTATTTCTTTTGGTAATGAAAATCAATTTATGAAAGAGATTTTTGAAAGAAAAGGTTTAAACGGAACTTTTGTTGTTTATGATTTAAAAAATGATAAAATTGATTATTATAATTTGGATAGAGCTAATGAGAGATTTTATCCTGCTTCATCATTTAAAATTTTTAATACTTTGATAGGATTAGAAAATGGGATAGTAAAAAACGTTGATGAAATGTTTTATTATTATGACGGTTCTAAAGTTTTTCTTGATTCATGGGCAAAAGATTCGAATTTAAGATATGCAATAAAAGTATCTCAAGTTCCAGCTTATAAAAAGCTTGCAAGAGAATTGGGAAAAGAAAGAATGCAAGAAGGATTAAATAAATTAAATTATGGAAATAAGGAAATAGGTAGTGAGATTGATAAGTTTTGGTTAGAAGGTCCATTAAAAATAAGTGCAATGGAACAAGTTAAATTATTAAATCTATTATCACAGTCGAAACTTCCTTTTAAATTAGAAAATCAAGAACAAGTAAAAGATATTACGATTTTAGAGAAAAAAGATGATTTTATTTTACATGGAAAAACTGGGTGGGCTACTGATAATATAGTTGTTCCTATTGGTTGGTTTGTAGGTTGGATAGAAACTTCTGATAATATATATTCATTTGCTATTAATTTAGATATTTCTGATAGTAAATTTTTACCTAAACGTGAAGAAATTGTAAGAGAATATTTCAAAAATATAAATGTTATAAAATAAAAAATAGGAGTTATCCTATTTTTTATTTTTCAGACTGTAGACAAAAGAAATTTATTTATAGTCTTTAATTTTCTTTTATAATATGATATCATTTAAGAAAATAAAATGTTGTGAAAGGTAGGAAAATGGATATAAGATAATTTAAGTTAAACACAAATATGAAAAAAATCAAACTACAACAGTAGTTCTTTTTGTGTATGCTTAATAAATTATCTTTCATCTAATTTCTTATTTAAAATATAAGTTATATATTTTTATTTAGATACATTATGATGAAAGGCTTTTTTGTGTATACAAAAGAGCCTTTTGTAGTATTTATAGGAGGATTATATGACTAGAAAAGAAATAACAACAAAAGAAGATTTAATGAAAATAATTGAGCTATTTGAAAGTATAGGAATTACATATTGGCTTGATGGAGGTTGGGGAGTAGATATTTTAGCAGGAAGACAGACAAGACCTCATAGAGATATTGATATTGATTTTGATGAAAAATATACAGAGAAATTACTAGAAATACTTTTAAAAATAGGTTATAGAATAGATACTGATTGGAGTCCTGTTAGAATAGAACTTTATAGTGATGAACTTGGATATTTAGACATTCACCCATTTATTCTAGCAACTGACGGAACATCAAAACAAGCTAATTTAGAAGGCGGTTGGTATGAATTTGAAAAAGATTATTTTGATAGTGTGAGTTTTGAAGGGAAAATAATTCCTTGTATATCTTTAAAAGGACAAAAAATTTTTCACACTGGATATGAATTAAGAGAAAAAGATAAACACGATATTTTAATTCTTGAAAATTTATAAGAAATAATTTTATATAAACAAAGAGAGGAGATAATTTTCTCCTCTCTTTGTCTACAGCCTGCAGTAATACTAAAAGTATTACTTTTTTATCAATGGAATCCCTATTGCTATAATATCTGGATTTATTTTCGTAATACTAAAAGTATTACTTTTTTATCAATATATGTATAAAGTATTTTGTTAAATGATAATTTAATATAAAAATATATATGTGTAAAA
>NZ_JBEFNA010000051.1 GCF_040199715.1 Fusobacterium sp. SYSU M8D902 | reverse complement strand
AAAGATTGGCATTTGATAAAAGGACAATTAGCAATAGAATATGAAGAAAGACTGAAAGGTTTTTAGTTCCTTTCAGTTTTCAAAATAATTTAAAAATTAATAATCAAGAGATGATAAATACACAAAATTATTTACACTCTCTTTATTTTAAAATAATCTCTTAATTCCTTAACTGTTTTAAATTTATATTTTTTCTTGTCAAAGAAATATTGCTTGTTATTATCTATTACAAATTCATATTTTTTATCTAAAAAGCTATCTCTTAGAACAGTTATTAAAGATACAACTTTATTATTTCTTTCTTTTTCTTTGATTCCTATAAAATAACTCTCTATTATTGTTTTGAGTATTTCTATAATTTCTCTATGCTCTATATATTCTTTGATTGAAATTATTTTTTTAACTTCATCAAAGGCAATTCTTGCAGCTTCTTTCTTATCAAAGATTCTTGGAATTTTTCTAATAACGATTTCCTCTCCAATCTTATAAAGATAAACTTCTCTCTCATCCTGTGATAGTCCTAATTCTCTAACCCATGTAATTGGTAATACTATTCTAGTATTTAAACTTCCACTTCCTGACTTTAAAAATGATATATTTAATTTTTTTACTTTCATATTCCTCTCCTCATTTTCTAGGTAACAGTTCAACTATTATTCAATAAGAATACCAACTTATTATAACTTTTTTATACTCTATAAAAATATATTATTATTTTAAGTTTTTATATATCTAAACACATTAAATATCTATATTTTTAAATAAGATATTAAAACTTACTTTTCTTTTTTGTTTTTGACATGCTGTCTATTACAAATTACTTTTTATTAGAAAAACGTGCCGTCAACTATCCTTTTCTTTAATTATGCCTGACATATCGTCAAATGTCAATAGTTTTAAAAATTTTGATATGATATTTTATATAAAAAATATTGTAAATATTAAAGTTTTTTAATAATTTCTTGAAGTATCTATCAATTAAAGTTATACTTAAATAATAAATTAAACTATCAAATAGTTATAAGGAGGAATTTATGAAAAGAAGATTATTTGTAATAATAACAATGCTATTTTTATCATTATCATTATTTGCAAGTAAAAATGATACTGTAATTAGGACTTTCAAAAGAAAGTTCCCTCAAGACAATTTTTACTTTATTCAAGGATTAGATTACAAGTTTGATATTACCACTAATATTAGGTACAGAGGGATATTATACAGCGATAGATTAGAAAAATTAAATTATCCTTTTGGATTAGAATTAGCTTTAGAAGGTAACAGTGATGGATATGAATATCTTGAAAGTTATGAAGGGTTATTTTTAAAATTACAGGTAGATAAACCTATTGAAGATAAAATGAAAGAGATTTTTGGACCTAAAAGTGTTCTTGAAAATAATTTTTATCCGTATATAGATGGATATAGAGAAATGCTAGAAATCAAAGGGAAAAAAGTTCCTTTTGAAGAAAAAGGTAGAGCAGACTATACAGTAGTTAATTTATTTGTAGATAAATTAGAAAATATTAATAAAGAAGAAATGAAAAGAAAGGCTTATCAATTTGCGAAATTTTTACAAGATGATATTAATTTAAAGACTTACTTGCAAGTATATATACGAGATAACTCATTCTTTGAAAACTATAACTTAGTGTCTTATCAAGTATATCCACCATTTAGAAATAGGGAAGATATTAAGATAATACTAGATAAAATTAGAAATAAAGAAAAAATATCTGAAAAAGAAAAAATTACTTTAGTTAATGTGTTCTATAAACATATTGGATTTAATATGAGATATACTGATATTGATATTAGTTTTAAAAGGGAACCATTGAAAGATTATAAAAACCAAAAGATAAAAGGACAATTATTTTGGGAAAAATATATTGATGAGGGGGTTAGATAAAATGAAAAAATTAGAAGATATTAATTATGCTTTAATGGCACAATTATCATATTTGCATTGGAATAGAATTGATAGAAATAAAATCGATAGAGAAATATTGAATGATATTTTATTTAAAGAAAATATTATTACTCAAATAAAAACAGATTTTTATGATGACCAAGAGCATTATCCTAGTAATGAGATAATCAATGAGAAAAAAGGTAATTTACCTCCATATGTTTATCACGAAGAAGATAAAAGATTATTTTTAACTTATTCATTGGATAAAAGTAAAAATAGGACACCTAAATTTGAAAAAATATTAGATGGGTGGCAGTATTTAGATTGTGCTTCTGGGGAATTTATACAAAAAACTCTTTTTGATAATTCTCTTTTAGAAAAATATGATGACAGTGGTTTCTTTGGTGTTGCTTTTCAAAGAAATGATGACATCATTATTGCATATAGAGGAACTGAATTTGAATTAGCTCTAGCTAGAGATATGCTTACTGATTTAAAAATATATACCAAATATACTGATATTCAACAAGTAGAAGCAGTACTGTTTTATGAATATATAAAAAGTAAATATGGAGAAGGGAAAAATATTCATCTTACTGGACATAGCTTAGCAGGTGCTATCGCTCAATATGTACATTTTTATGCAGCTTGTATTGGAGATAAAGTAATTACTACTACTTGGAATGGACTTGGGAGTTTTGGTAGTGTTATTACTTCTTTTCAATTCCATTTAGACCCTAATGTTGACTCTGAATTTAAAAATAAAATAAATTCAATTCAAAACAAGACAATTAAAGACAATCTTATCAAATTCTATTCTAAAAAGAAGGAGGAATTAATTAAAAAAAGAGATGAGATAAAAGATACAGACCATATATTTAACTTTTTTATGAGCGAAGATTTTGTTGGTGGATATTTAAATGGAGATTGGTTAGGGCAAAAACAGCCTGTAGATATACCTAAAGAAAAAGTTTCAGAAAATTTAGTAAAAGTATTGCCTCAACTTCTTTTAGTTGCTAGTTTATTAAAAAATGGAAAGTGTTCTCTTAAAAATAAGGATATTTTAATTAAAATAGCATTTATTTATTTAGCTTCTTCTTTTGGGGAAACAATAGAAAGTGTTAAGGAAAATATGGATAATATTGAAAAAAATTCTAATAACTCTGAATTGACAGATTTATTTAAAAGTTTAAAAGCTGTAGATATTAGCCAATTTAAAGATTTTGGGGAAGATATGCTTAATATTCTTTTAAATCTATTTGATGAAGATGGTATTGCTGAAAATGGAAAACAAACTTTAGATGAATTAAGAAGATTAAGTGAAAAAACACTACTTCCTATGAAAATTTTTGAAAAAGGAAAGTCTGCTCTTGCCTTTCATAATCTAAATAATTTTTTAGTATTTATGAATGATGAGGGGAATATAGATTTCCATAAAATGAGAGAAGATTTTAGATTTAATGCACTAAAAACCATAGTAATAAAAAAGAAAGAGAAAAACTATAGGTTTCTAAAAGGTAAAAATAGGAATAACCCAAGTGAAGATATATTAGAGATAGAAAATAAAGATGTAAAATTCAGAATAATAGTACCAGCTAATAGATTGATACAAGGAAAGATATTTGTATCATTTCCAATAACTCAAACAGATTTACTATTTAAAAATATTTTTAAAAAGAAAAAATTTAGTGGTGAGGATATGATATTAAGAAATAATGTGTTGGATGGAAAATATAACGGAGAGTTAGAACTAGGAATGTATAATAATATAAAGAGTTTAGGAGGAATAATAGGAGAACTCCAGAGAAAATAAAGATATATCCATTAGACACAGGAATACAAGAAGAAAAAGTTAAAGAAAAAAGAATAATAACATTTGGAATAGAAAGAAAAGAACATAGTTATATAAAAAATTAAAAAAAGCACAATTATTAAGTTATATAGTTACAAAAATAAAAAATATTTTTTAATGTTTAATGTCGTTTGTAAACATATAAATTTAATCGAAATTAAATTATTCCAATAAAAAATATTTAGAATAAAAGGATAATATTAATTACAGAATAATGATCACACATTGATTTTAAATGTATAAAATGGTATAATTAAAAAATAAAACACTTTAAAAGAGAGAGGATAAATAAGTGAGTATTCAAAAAAATATAGAAGGAATTTTTAAAAATTGGAAACAATCTCTTACATCTGAAGAAAAAAATATATTATGTGAATACTCAAAATTTTTATATGAAGATGTAAATCTATTTTTAAGAGATGATATTTTAAATAGCAATGATTTTGGAAATTCACCTGATGATTTTAAAATAAAAGAAAATATAGATATAATAGATAATATTTTAAATAGATTTATATTAGATGAAGAAATATTAGTTTATAGAAATGAACATCACAGCATTTCTTTAGAAGAAATGCATGAATTCCTTTGTGGAGTTGATAGAATAGAATATAGAAATTTTGTTTCAACATCTTTTACAAAAGAAGCATCAGAACAATTTCTTTCAATTTTAAAAAATCAATATCAAAATGATATTTTTTTATGTATAGAAGGAAATATAAATAAAGGAGTTCCTTGTGGATATTTAGATAAAGATATCTCTGTAATGCTTGGAGAAGAAGATGAGATTTTAATGAGTAGAAATATAATTTTTAAAATAAAACAAAATTCAATAATAATTAATAATATAGATAAAACTATTAATATTTATGGTGAATTTACAAAGGAGTGATAATTATGAAAAGACATGAAAGTGGTTATGGTATGAAAATAATAATGAAACCAACTGCAACCAAGAGACAAATAGAAATAGCAAAAAAAATGTATCCTCATGCTTTAGTTATAAAAGAAATTGACATGCCTAAAGTTAATTTTAAACAAAATGAACTTACTATTTTATTAAATATAAACTCTATAGTTACTAATTTAAGTAATGAAAAGACATTAATTTCAAAAAATAATGTATTCACAAAAAATATTTATAATAATAAACTACAAAATATAGAAAACAACAATATTATGACATTAGCATCATAAACATGGAGGAAAAATGAAAAAAAGTTTTTTTCAAATGAAAGGATTTCCAATAATAGCTAATTTAAATTTTGAAATTTCAAATAAATTTAATTTTTCGGAAAATAGCTTATTAGAAGTGGAAATAAAAATAAATACAGAGGTATTCTCGAAAAAAGCAAATGAAGCAAATTTAAAATTAGATGTAGAAATATTTCCTGATAAAACAAAAAATAATCCATTATATTTAAAAGTAACATCTATATCATCTTTTGTTTGGGCAGAAGGGTTAGATGAAAATACTGTTGAATCATTATTAAAAATAAATGCTCCTGCTATAATGATGTCATATCTTAGACCAATAATATCTAATATAACAACATATTCTGGACAACCACCTTTAATAATACCACTTATAGATTTTACAAATAATAAATAATTATATATAAAGAAGTACTAAAAAATCTTATACTTTCTATATTAGTATAAAAATAAAATAATAGATATTTTTAAATAGCTTTCTATGAATTTTATCATAGAAAGCTATTTTTATAAAAAGAAAAATTATTCTTGGTAAATGTAGAAATAATAAAATTAAAGTTTCTCAAGATAAATCAAAAAATTTCAAACTAACAATTGAAAAAATGTTTCTGCTACCCAAAATAACTACATAAAAATAGACACCAGTAATTGTTTGATGTATAATAAAAATGAAGAAGTTGTCGTTTAAAAAGTTACTGTTTTAAATAAAAAAATCCATTGTAAAT
>NZ_JBEFNA010000050.1 GCF_040199715.1 Fusobacterium sp. SYSU M8D902 | reverse complement strand
TTCTTTCACTCTCACAAAGTGTAAAATACTCCAAGGGTTATATACTTGTGTGTTACCAAAAGTATATCCATTATACCACTCTTTTACTTCTTCAAGTTTACACTCCACTTCATAATATTTTAGCATATCTTCTACTTCATTTTCTAAAAGTCCAAAGTACTTACTATATTCATTTTCTAAAATCGTATTAGAATAAAAATTATTTAAGTCAGAAAATATTCCAGCTTGTGCTACTCTAATTATCCCTGTCAGTACTCCCATTTGTAAGTTGGCATTAGATTTTAAAGCTCCACCATAGAAAATCTTAAAAAATTGTAGAGCCTCATTATAATAGCCAAATTCATGGGCAGTGAGAAGAGGAGTATCATATTCATCTATTAAAATAATTACTTTTTGTTGGTGGTATTCACTTAAACAGTTTATTAAAAATTTTAAAGAATTTTCATAATCCTCATCTTCTCTATTCCAAATTTTATCAAAAATTTTTAAACTTCTACTATTCAAACTTTCTCTCAAATATTCATATTGATTAAATAAATCAGAAATTAAAGTTCTTATTTGAGTAGACATAGCTTCAAAGTTATTTCCTTTAAGTTCTTTCATAGTAATAAAGATAACAGGATAATTACCTTGCTCTTTAATCATAGGAGAGTCTTCTATATATAGTCCATTGAATAATTTTCTATTCTCTATTTTATTTCTAATATCAAAAAAATATTTTAACATAGACATATTAAGGGTCTTACCAAATCTTCTAGGACGACAAAAAAGTTTTATCTTGGCTTTATCATTTAAAATCTCTTCAATAAATTTGGATTTATCAACGAAGTAACAATCTTGTGTAATGACATCTTTAAAATCATCATTACCTATAGCAATACCTTTTTTGTTAAACATATTCTCACCTCATTTCTTTCTATTCAAGTATATTATACCATTTTTTATAGGAAAATATAAGTAGATTAATAGAAAGGAGTGTAGTAAAATATATTAAAGAAAAAGATTTAATAAGAATAGGTATTGTGAGAAATTAAGTCATAATGATGAAAGGTTAATTATTTAAGGAAAGGACAACTATGAAAAGAATAATAAAATCAATAGTAATTATTTCATTACTACTTTTAACATCTTGTAGAAGAGTAACAGAGCAACAAGCAAGAGAAGCACTGCACAATAATTTAATAAAAAGATATGGCGAAGAATTTGAAATAGGATATATGGGTAGACGTTCAGATGGGAAAGAAATATGGTATGAAGCAGAAATATACCCTTCAAAATATAAAGGAACACCTAAAGAATATGATAAGTATTATCGTAGTACGGGAAGTGTAGATATAAGAAAGGGAATATTTGGTGAAAAGATAGACTATACAGGAGATTTATATAGAGAAGTATTAATAAATGAATCAGCTAGTAAATTTTATTTAACTAAATTAAAAGAGTTATTTGGTGAAAATGTATTACCAGTATTTAATATAGATGTGAGTAAATTAGCAATAAACCCAGATTATTATGAAACATTGAAAAATAGATTAGCAGAAGGAAGAAGTTTAAAATTAAAAGGAGGAATCTATATCTTTGGAAGGGTGGAAAATGATGAAGATAGGGAATGGTATAGGAAACAAATTTACGAATTTGTGCAGTTTATGAAACAGACAGGAACTTTTGAATATGTTGATTTAGGTATCACAGTTATAGATGAACGGGAATTAGTTAATTTAGATAATCCACATAAATATATAGAAAATTTATCAAATGATTTGGATAAAGAAACTTGGAGAAAAGAAAGAAGAAGACTAATGAAAAATGGAGATGAAGAGTTTGTAAAACTTTCTAAAGACGAACTTAAAAATAGAATAAACTCTTTGAATAAAGGAAGTTATGATGACTCTGGATTTATAAATCTACTATTTACTCGTATTTATTCACCTAAATATATAAAATCTAAAGGGTGGAATGAAAGTAATAGAAAAGAATTATATGAGGAAATAAAAGAATATAATTCAATTGAAGATATTACTTTTAAAATGGAATGGTGGTAAAAATGACAAGTATAACAGATAAAGAATTATTAGCGATATGTAATCTTTCTAATTTAAAAATGGAGTTTGCTAATTTAATAGAAAAATTTGAAGAAAAAGAAGATCCAAATGTTAAAGGAAACAAAATAAAAATCTACACAAATCATACAATCTATTCACTCTTAGAAAAAGAAATAGATGCAATTAAAAGCAACAATATAGATGAAAGAGCATTTTTTAAAAAGAAAGAAGAAAATAGTCAAAGTAAAGGTAGTAATAAAGAAAAAGAAGGGAAAATTCCAATTTATTCAAATATAATAGATTTACAAAAAGAAGCAGGAATAGTTTATGAATATTTTGAAAAAAAAGATTTAGGAAATTTTTTAAACAATTGGGAAATACTATTTGCTGGAGATACATACAATGTTATAACTAATTATTATGATAGAATTAATGATCTTATTGATAAAAAATTAAGAAACAGTTATAGTGCAAATTATATATTTGAAACTTTTAAAGAAGATGATAATCAAAATATTGGTACAAAAGTTAATGTTACTCTTACAAATGATGATGGGAAAAAAAATGTATATATAAATAATTTACCCTTGGCTAATACTAATTTAAAAAAAGAACTTATAGAGTTTATAGAAGAAGACTTAAAAAATATCATTGGTACAAAAATAGAATATCCTTCAAGAGTTGAATTAGAGGAAATTAAAAAAAATAATCAGAGAATTGATTTATATATAAAGATTGTTGGATTATCTTTTGTTCTAATTCCTATTATTGCTAAAGAAGTTAAATTAGTAAGAGGTATGTTGAAGGGGGAAATAGATAGATTTGGAAAAACTGCTATAGACAATACTTTAAACTCTATTACTAGGAAAATTAGTCGTATAATAAGTGATGAAGATTTTTTGAACTCTAAACTAGGACAACAAAAATTAAAAAAAGAAGTCCAAAAAATTTTAAATTCAGGTCTGAGACCTAAAAATTTAAAAGAAGTCTTTTATATACAAAAAGAAAATTTTTATAATAATCTTAAATATTTTTTTGATGGAGAAAACTTCACTAAAGAAATGAAAGTAATAATAAAAAATAATGATTCTTGGGATAAAATAAAAATAGCTATGTTGGAATTAATTACAGGAGATAATGGAGCTATTAACAAAGGAATTGACTATATAAAAGGAAAAAATAAAATAAGTACTCAAGACCAAGTTGTCTTATTTTTAGAAAAATTAAAAAATGAAATTGGAAGTGGAGCTGATATAAAAGAACTTGATGAAATAAAAGCTATATTCGATGCTAGTGTAGCTTTAATTCATCTAAAACCACTATTAAATCATTTAAATATAATGGATGAAGATTTTGGTATTATGTTATTAAGAAATAGGAAGGAATTAGTAATATGTTTCAAAAATAATCCTAATTACAATGAAAAAATAAATGATAGAAATATAAACCATGAACTAATGATGATGGAACTATTTAATACAAATATTTTATCTAAATATTTAGAAGATGATAGTGAAATCAAAATCACTATTACTGGATTTGGAAATGGAGCTGAACTAGCTACTATTTACTATTATACATTCTTTAAAACTAATGAAGTGGAGTTAAAAATTTTTTCACACAATAAGCTAGATATCTTAACTAATGGATTTTTTTTCTTACCAGAAAATTTGGGAGCATTATATAGTCATAAATATTTACAAAGTTTAGATATAGCTAATACTCATACAGTAAGTTTGGGTTAATTACAGGAGAGGACAACTATGAAAAGAATAATAAAATCAATAGTAATTATCTTATTACTTCTTTTAACAGCATGTGGAAACGCTAGTGAAGAAAAAGCTAAAAAGATGTTAGCAACTCATTTAAAAGAGAGATATGGAGAAGAGTTTGATATTAGGTGGGGAGGTAGAGATGGATATTCTACTCCTAGTAAAAAAGTAGCTTGGTTTCAATTTGATATTGTTCCAGAAAGTTATTTAGGTACTAATAAATTATATGATAAGTATTATGATTGTTACGGAACTGTTATGATAAGGAAAAAACTTTTTGGAGAAAAGTTAGAAACACCAAGAGATACATATAGTAATGTTTTATTAAAGGAACAAGCCAATGAGTTTTATGTAAAAAAGTTAAAAGAGCTTTTTGGAGAAAATGTATTACCAGTTTTAGAAGTTACAGGTTCTTTTTCTGTAAAAAATAAGAGTTTCTTGGAAAATGTAGAGTTAACTGAAAAGCGAAGAAAAGAAAATAATAATACTCCTCTATATATAGAAGGAGGAATCTATATCTTTGGAAGGGTAGAAAATGATGCAGATAGAGAGTGGTATAGGAAACAAATTTACGAATTTGTGCAGTTTATGAAGCAGACGGGAACCTTTGAATATGTTGCTATGCAAATTAAAATTTTAGATGAAAGATGTTTAACTGATTATTTTGATAGAAATAAACTAGAATTATTAGAAGCTAAACAAAAATATACTACATCTAAAGATTATTTAGAGTTTAGAGAGAAATTTTTTAAAAAATGTAATAATGAATATGAACAAATGACACAAGAAGAAAAAAATATTAAAATGGATAGTTTTAATAAAGGAGAATTTAATGATTATGGAACTAACACTTATTTTTCCTTGTATCATATGGGATTAACAAGTCCTAAATTTAAAGATTCAGAGCCAAGAGATAAGAGTAGAAGAAAAGAATATAATAGCATAGCTGATGTTCAACTATTAAATTCTGTAAAAATTATGTATGAAGAATATTATAGAGCTGATAATGGAGATATAATAGAAAAATAATAACTTAATGAGGTGATGAAATGTCAAATATTACAGATAAAGAGTTATTGGCAATATGTAATTTATCTAATTTAAAGATGGAATTTGCACAAGTTCGTTACAAAGAAGCAGAAACTGAAAACTACACAAATCATACAATCTATTTAGATTTCTAAAAACTCTTTATTCAATATTTTTTATCTTCTTTAAAGGAAAAAATAAGAATTTCATATATTGAAAATGAGAGGACTTTTTCTCTCATTTAATCTATATATCTAAATTTAACTTTCTTACCCTCAAAGGCTACTCCTATTTTTACAATATCTTTTACACCTTTACTTTCTAAGAATTGTGTATATTTTTTTAATTTTATCTGTTTTGCTCCCTCTTCAGCTTTCCTTTCTAAATCTTCCTCATCTTTAGCAAGTTTTAGTTCTAAGATATATCCAGTTCTATTCCTATAAAGTGGCTCAAGAATTATATCAGCTCTACCATATCCACTCTCTATATTAGAGTGTGGCTCATAATCTGTCTTCATAGCAATAAGAAAACCGAGTAAGAACATGTGATAAGAGTTTTCTTTTTGAGTGATGTCAAAGGAACTTAAATTTTCCATAATAAGTTTTTCTATTGACTCTTCTAGTAATTTTAAATTTCTAGTAATAAGAGCAATTTTTACATTGTCTATCACAGCAATTCTATTAAAAACTATACTGATAAATGTGGTATGAAAAAAACTCATAATCTCTTTGTTAGGTATTCTAATACTATAAATATCTGAAGTAATTTTTTCTTTCAAAGTCAGATACCCAGAGTATAGCATTAGGGAATAAACTTCATTTTCCGCTAGGTGAGTGTGAACTTCTACATTACTATCTACCCTAGTTAATAATTCTTCTTTGTTAAAAAGTTTTTCTAAATTTTTAAAAACTTCTTGATTACTATTTTTTAATATTTCTCTAATTAAGTAATTAGAAGAGGTATTTACCCAAAAAGGACTCAGTTCTTTCACTCTCACAAAGTGTAAAATACTCCAAGGGTTATATACTTGTGTGTTACCAAAAGTATATCCATTATACC
>NZ_JBEFNA010000049.1 GCF_040199715.1 Fusobacterium sp. SYSU M8D902 | reverse complement strand
AAAGTTCAAACTTTAGTTGAAAGTCAAAAGATATCTTTAAATAAAAATGAGAGAGAGTTAAAAATAGCTAAAATGAAGTTAAAAAGAACTCTTAACTTAAACTTACAAGAGGATATTGTTTTAGAAAAAATTGATACAAAAGTAGTGGAGCTACCATCACTTGAAGAGTGTGTATATAATTCACTAAATGGAAATGAATTACTTAAAATTAGAGAAAAAGGAAAAGAGATAAATACTGATATAAAGAAGATTGCAATAACTAACTTCTTACCAAAAATAATTTTAGGGGGAGGTTATTTAAATAATAACAACTCAACATTAGCTGATCCTGATTTCTTATTTGGACATGTAAGTGGAGTTTTGAGTATATTTAATGGTTTTAAAAATGTAAATGAGTATAAAAAAGCTGTGAGAAGAGAGAAGATAGGAGAGTTAACTCTAGAGAAACAGTTTATGACAACTGTCTTAGAGGTAACAAGAGCTTATGATAATGTAGAAACAGCTCAAGAATTTTTAAATATGGCAGAAAAAAACTATCAGGCTGAGATGGGAAGATTAAAACAAAAAAGTGCTGAAAAAAGAGTGGAAATGATAGGAGAAGAGGAGTATTATAAAGCATTAGCTGAATATAATACAGCACTTAGTCTAAAAGAGAAAGCACAGTATCAGTATAAGATGGCTTATGGAGCATTGAGTATAGCTATGGGAAATAACCCTTTAAGAGGAGGAAAATAAGTTTATGAAGTTAAGATATGTGGCATTGATATTTGGAGTATTGTTAAGTGGTTGTAAAAAAGAGACAAAAGAGATAATAAGACCAGTGGAGACAGCAATTGTAGCAAAAGTTCCAGAAAATTTATACTATGAATATCCAGCAATAGTTGAAGCTGATAACCAATCTATACTATCTTTTAAGGTGGCAGGATCTATAAAGAAAATGGAAGTAGAGGTTGGAAGCTATGTAAAAAAAGATGATGTAATAGCAAAAATGGATACAAGAGATTATGAAGTACAACTTAAAGCTTTTGAAAATAAGAGTAAGATAGCCAAAAATATGTATGATTCAGCTAAGGCAATAGCTGATAATGCTAAAAAGCAGTATCAGAGAGTAGAGGTTTTATATAAAGAGAAAACTATACCTAAGAAAAGCTATGATGAGGCTTTAGCAGCTATGAGAGCAACAAGTGGAGCTGAGATGGCAGCATATTCACAATATCAAGAGTCTTTACAAGGGATAGAGAATAGCAAAAATCAGCTACAAGATACAGTTTTAAAAGCTCCATATACAGGATATATCAGTAAAAAATTTGCAGGAGAAGGAAATGTTGTCAGTGGTGGAATTCCAGTTGTAGCAATGGCTTCTTCAGGGGATAAAAAAGTGAGAATAAATATTTCAGGAAGAGATTTTGAAAAGATAGAGAATGGAAAAGGGGAGTTTATTTTTGAAAATAAACACTATCCTTTAGAGGTAGCTGATATAGGAAAGGTAAAAAATATAGGAAAAATGACATATCCAGTAACATACACTTTCACAGGAGATAGTTCTCAACTTTTAGTAGATGCAATGGGAATAGTGAAGATAGCTTATGATGTTACTGCTCAGAGTAAAGAGGTTATAATCCCAGCAGAAGCTATTTTTGAAAAAGATGGAAAGAGCAGAGTGTGGTTATATAAAGATGGAGAGGTAAAGAGTACAGAGATCACTATGTTATCACCTTATAATAATGGTACAATGTTAGTAAAAGGAGTAACAGTTGGAGATAAGATAGTTATTAGAGGAGTTCATGAGTTAACAGAGGGTCAGAAAGTAAATGAAGTAGATGCTTTTACAAAGACAAATGTTGGTAATGTTTTATAGGAGGAGAGAATGAAATTTATAGATTACTCAATAAAAAATACAGTAGTTATAAGATTTTTAGTTTTTCTTCTCGTTGTAGGAGGGTTGTTCTCCTATAATAAATTAGGAAAATTAGAGGATCCAGAGTTTAAAATAAAAGAGGCTCTAGTAATAACAATCTATCCAGAAGCTGATGCACATACAGTGGAATTACAGGTAACTACTAAAATAGAAGATGCAGTAAGTAAATTATCAAATGTAGATTTTATACAAAGTGTATCTAAGCCAGGTTATTCAGAGGTAAAGGTAAAGCTTGATGAGGGAGTTCCAACAGATCAAGTTGATCAGTACTGGGATAATCTTAGAAAAAAGGTAAATGATGCGAAATTAGGACTTCCAATGGGAACTTTACCACCATTAGTATTGGATGATTATGGTGATGTATATGGTATATTTTTAGCTGTAACAAGTGATGGTTACTCATATTCAGAACTAAAAAAATATACAGAATATATAACAAAAGAGTTGAGCTCAATTCCTGGAGTTACTAAATCTGCTGAATTTGGAAAAGTAAATGATGCACTCAATGTAATCATAGATAGAGAAAAAGTCAGTGAAATGAACTTGAATATGAAGATAATAGCAATGTCTCTATTGGGAGAGAATCTCTTATCTGGTGGAGGGGTTATTGATTATGGAAATCTTCGTGTTCCGATAAGATTTAACAATGAGATTAAAAATGCTGAAGATCTAGGAAATTTAGTTGTTTTTTCAGGAAAATTTCCAGATGGAAGTAATCAAATTGTGAGATTAAAAGATGTGGCAACTATAGAAAAAGGATACATAGAGCCAATCACACAAAAGATGTACTTTAATAATAAAATGGCTATGGGTGTCTCTCTTTCTCCTGAAAAGGGAACAAATGTAGTAGAGACAGGAAAAAAGATAGATAAAAAAATTGAAGAGTTAAAAGAGAAGATCCCAGTAGGAATAAATATAGAGAAGGTATATTATCAGCCAGAATTGGTAAGTTCAGCTATAGATAATTTTGTTATAAACCTAATTATTTCAGTTATTACAGTAGTGGGAGTACTACTTTTCACTATGGGAATGAGAAGTGGATTGATAATAGGTAGTGGTTTGATACTATCTATTTTAGGAACATTGATATTTATGTATGGAATGAAGATAGATATGCAAAGAGTATCTTTAGGTTCATTCATAATAGCTATGGGAATGCTAGTAGATAACTCAATAGTAATAGTAGATGGAGTATTGGTAAATAGAAATAAGGGATTGGGAATGGAAGAATCTCTAAAAGAAGCTACATATAAACCAGCTATACCACTATTGGGAGCGACTATAATAGCAGCCTTAGCATTTTTACCAGGAACTCTTATGCCAACTTATGTAGGTGAATATGTAAGTTCATCTTTCTGGGTAATAGGAATATCACTGATGCTGAGCTGGGTACTATGTTTAACTCAAATTCCAGTATATTGTAAGCTATATTTGGAAGGTGAAGGGGTAAAACCAGTAAGTGATAGAGAGAAAAAATTCTATGTAAAAGCAAATAAAATTTTGTACTATCTATTGGATAAGAGAAAATTAGTTCTCACTGTATTAGCAGGAGTATTTTTAGGAAGTTGTTTATTATTTATAAAAATTCCTAAAACATTTTTCCCTGATTCTGATAAAAAAGGATTTACAATTAGTCTTTGGACAGCAGAAGGAAGTAATATAAGTGTAGTTGAAAAAGCTTCAAGAGAGTTAGGGGAGTATCTATTAAAAGATGAAGGAGTAGTAAATATAACTGATGCTGTAGGAGCTTCTCCAGCTAGATACTATACTTCTACAATTCCAGAGATGCCAAATACATCTTTTGCTGAACTAATTCTAAATGTGAAAAAATTGGAAGATGTAAATAGGGTAGGAGCAAAGGCTGTAGAATATGCAAATAAAAATCTTCCAGGGGTTATGATAAATGTGAAAAAATATCCAAATGGAGTTCCTACACAATATCCAATAGAGATCTCATTTTCAGGACCAGATCCGAAGGTACTTAGATCTTTAGCAGATGAAGCTATGAGTATAATGAGAACATCTCCAAGAGCTTTGAATATAAAAACAAGTTGGAGAAATAAGCTACTATCTTGGGAAGCAGACTACTCACAAGGTAAGGGAAAAAGAGGAAATATAACTCCTATTGACTTGGCAACAGGATTGATGAGAACAGGTGAAGGTATGCCAATAGGTAGAATAGGAGAAGATGATGAAAGAGTAACTATTCTATTGAAAGAGAAGAGTGGAGCAAGTAAAAATCAACTTACTAATATAGAGCAAACTCCAATTTGGGGAGTGAATATAGAGGCTCAACCACTGTCTTCAGTTATAAATGGAGGAGAGTTTGTCTTTAAAGAGGGACAGATTTGGAGAAGAGATAGAGAGAGAAATATAACTGTACAGTGTGATGTTCCAGTTGGAGTTTCAGCTGAAAGTGTAAGAGATGATTTTAAAGCTCAAATAAATAAGATGCAGATACCTAAAGGGTATAAAATGATGTGGTTAGGAGAGTATGAGGAGCAAAATAAGAACAATAGAGCTATACTTGAAGCAACTCCAATACCAACAATAATGATGTTTGTAATCTGTGTATTACTATTTGCAAATTTAAAGACACCAATATTGATAGGAATTACTCTACCACTAGCTATGATAGGAATAGCACCAGGATTATTTTTAACAGGAAGAAGTTTTGGATTTATGTCTATAATTGGGGTTCTTTCACTTACAGGAATGATGATAAAAAATGTGATTGTTTTGATGGATGAGATAAACTACGAGATAGATGTATTGAAAAAAGATAAATTTAGAGCTTTGATAGATTCAGCAATCAGTAGAATAAGAGCAGTTGGACTAGCAGCACTTACAACAATATTCGGAATGATTCCATTACTATGGGATCCTCTATATGGAGATATGGCTGCTACAATAACTTTTGGTCTGTTTGCTTCAACTGTACTTACTTTATTTATATTCCCAGTAATATATGCTACAGTTAATAAGATCTATCCACCAAGTAATTCAACAAGTAAAGATTAATTGATTAAAAAAACTATCTCTGGTATATGCTTTATATATCAGAGATAGTTTTTTATTTTTTCTTAAAAAAATCTTTAAAGGATTTTTTAGGAGACACATCTTTCATTTCCTTTTGTTGAGTTCTATATTGTGACCAATTTGGATCATTTTTCATATGTTTTTTTAGTTGGCTCATATATTGATATGTTGCTTTAGCATCACAGAACTTCTTTCTTATTCTAAATTTGAGATCAGAAAAAGTTTCGCCTATTCCAACAAAAATATATTTTATATTATAGAAAACTCTTTTAAAAAAGTTATATTTATAAATCTCTCCACAGTTGGGACATTTATATTTAGCTATTTTGTCAGATATTTTCATTTTTTTATGACAAGCAGGGCAGATAATAATAAATTTTTTCATTTCAAACTCCTAAATATGATATAATTATTTAAATATTATATCATAAATATATTATGAGGAGAATAAAAAAGTGAAAAGTAGTAGTATACAAAATATAGATCTATTCAAAAACTTAACTGAAATTAAGAATTTTAAAGTTTTAGAAGGAATAAACTATCAGATTTTATCTTATAAAAAAAATGAGTATGTAGCATTTAGAGGTGATTTAATCAAGGGATTGTATGTGAATATTGAGGGAAACTTAGTTGCTGAAATGGCAAAAGAAAATGGGAATATAAAAAAAATTGAGGAGCTAAGGAATGGGACGATAATAGCTTCAGCTTTTATTTTCGGTAAAAATAACAAATTTCCAGTAGATTTGATAGCACAAACAAATGTAAAAATACTTTTTGTAGAAAAAGAAGAACTAGTTAAACTGTTACTATCTAACTCTGAAATACTTGTAAATTTATTGGATGATATAAGTAACAAGGCACAGTTTCTCTCTAAAAATTTATGGGAGAGTGTAAGTAATAAAACTATCTCTGAAAAATTATCAAAGTACATTTTAAAAAATGAGAGAGAAGGAATAGTAATCTTAGATAAGACAATAAAAGAGCTTGCTGAATATTTTAATGTGAGTCGTCCATCGTTATCAAGAAGTATGAAAATCCTTGTAGATCAAGGAGTTATAGAGAGGGTTGAAAAAGGTAGATATAGGGTAATAGATAGAGAAAAGTTAAAAAAATTTAAATAAATAAAAAAAAGTATTGACGGATTATTAAATGTATGATATTATAACCTATGTCCGCGAGAAAGCGAGACAAAATAATGTTAAGGACATTAGCAACAGAATAGAGAAAGACAATAAATGCAAACACA
>NZ_JBEFNA010000048.1 GCF_040199715.1 Fusobacterium sp. SYSU M8D902 | reverse complement strand
CTAATATGTAGGATTCGTTGTATCCGAATTTAAGCCTTTGGAGAGTTATATAAAACGAAAGTAGCTACGGCAAAATCGGATTCTGAGAAGAAGGAAATAAACAAATTTCTATATTTTTATAGATTTTTGGCAACGGCAAGTATGCTTTTTGATACAATAGCAGCTATATCTACACCAAGGGGAGAAGGTGGAATAGGTATTGTAAGAATTTCAGGGAGCGACGCTTTTACAATTCTTCAGAAAATTTTTAAACCAAAGTCTGGAAAGAAGATTGAAGATTTAAGAAATTTCAGTATAAACTATGGTCATATTTATGATGGTGAAGAGATTATAGATGAGGTAATGGTTTCTATAATGAGAGCACCACATACATATACAAAAGAGAATGTAGTAGAGATAAACTGCCATGGTGGATATATAATTACAGAAAAATTACTAGAGACTGTCCTAAAATATGGAGCAAGACATGCTGAGATCGGAGAGTTTACTAGAAGAGCATTTTTAAATGGAAGAATAGATCTAACTCAAGCAGAAGCAATTATAGATATAATTCACGGAAAGACTGAAAAATCAGTTTCTCTATCATTAAATCAGCTTAGAGGAGATCTTAAAGAGCAGATAGAACATCTAAAAAAATTGATATTAGATGTGGCAGCTCACATAAATGTTGTATTAGATTATCCAGAAGAGGGAATAGATGATCCACTTCCAGAGAATCTTGTGGGAAATCTTCAAGAGGTAGTGGATACAACTGATAAATTGATTAGGTCTTACGACAAAGGAAAGATGATTAAAGAGGGAATTAAGACTGCCATAGTAGGTAAGCCTAACGTAGGTAAGTCAAGCCTGTTAAATTCAGTTTTACGTGAGGAGAGAGCCATTGTAACTCACATTCCTGGAACAACAAGAGACGTAATCGAAGAGGTTGTAAATTTAAAAGGAATTCCTTTGATATTAGTAGATACAGCTGGAATTAGAAAAACAGATGATATTGTTGAAAATATTGGTGTGGAGAAATCTAAAAAGATGATTGATAGTGCAGACTTGATACTCTTTGTAATAGATGGTTCAAGAGAGCTAGAAGAGGAAGATTTCAAAATACATGAAGCTATTAACAGTGAAAAGGTAATAGGAATTTTAAATAAGATTGATATTGAGAGAAAGGTAGATCTATCTAAATTGACTAAAGTTAATAAATGGATAGAGATATCTGCTATGAAAAACATAGGAATTGATGAGATGGAAGATGAGATATATCGTCATATCATTGATGAGAATGTAGAGGATAGCTCACAAAAAATTACTCTTACAAATGTAAGACATAAATCAGCATTAGAAAAGACAAAGCAATATGTAGAAAATATTTTTGATACTATAAATTCAGGATTACCAATGGATCTTATGGCAGTAGATATAAAAGGTGCTCTAGATTCACTTTCAGAAGTAACTGGAGAGATATCTAGTGAAGATCTACTAGATCATATTTTTAGCAATTTCTGTGTTGGAAAATAAAAAAATGAGGATTCTCAATTTGAGTAATCCTCTTTCTTAATTTATGGAATTTTGTGGAATTAGGAGGAAACTATGAAGAAAATTTATGATGTAATAGTCGTAGGTGGAGGACATGCAGGAGTTGAAGCTGCACTTGCCTCAGCTAGACTTGGAAAAGATACAGCAATATTTACACTTTATTTAGATACAATAGCAATGATGTCTTGTAATCCTTCAATAGGAGGACCTGGAAAGAGTAATTTAGTAGCAGAGATGGATATTTTAGGTGGAGAGATGGGGAGACATACAGATGAGTATAATCTTCAGTTAAAACATCTAAATGAGAGTAAAGGTCCTGCAGCTAGAATAACAAGAGGTCAAGCTGACAAATATCTATATAGAACAAAAATGAGAAAAAAACTTGAAAATACTGAAAATCTTAATATGGTACAAGACTGTGTAGAGCAGATAATTGTAGACGAAGGAGAGATCAAAGGTATCAGAACAAGATTGGGAATCTCATACTTTGCCAAGGCAGTAGTTTTAGCAACAGGAACATTTTTAAAGGGAAAGATTGTAATTGGAGATGTAACTTATTCTGCAGGAAGACAGGGAGAGGAATCAGCAGAGAAACTATCTGATTCATTGAGAGCTCATGGGATACATATAGAGAGATATCAGACAGCAACTCCACCAAGATTGGATAGAAGAAGTATAGATTTTTCTAAGATGGAGGAGCTAAAAGGTGAGGAGCATCCAAGATATTTTTCAATATTCACAAATAAAGAGAGAAACAACGTAGTTCCAACTTGGCTTACTCACACAACTGAAAAGACAATAGAGGTAGCTAAGGAGATGTTAAAATACTCTCCAATAGTCAGTGGAATAATAGAGACACATGGACCAAGACACTGTCCATCACTAGATAGAAAGGTATTGAACTTCCCAGATAAGACAAATCATCAGATTTTCTTAGAGCTGGAGTCAGCAGATTCAGAGGAGATCTATGTAAATGGACTTACAACAGCTATGCCACCATTTGCTCAAGAGGCTATGATGAGAACTATAGCTGGGCTTGAGAATGCTAAGATAATGAGACATGGTTATGCTGTGGAATATGATTATGCACCAGCTTCACAACTATATCCAAGTTTAGAGAGTAAGAAGATCTCTGGATTATATTTTGCTGGACAGATAAATGGAACATCAGGATATGAAGAGGCAGCTTGTCAAGGATTTATGGCTGGAGTGAATGCTGCTAGAAAGATAGATGGAAAAGAGCCTGTAATCATAGATAGAAGTGAAGGGTATATAGGAGTTTTAGTTGATGATATAATTCATAAGAAAACACCAGAGCCATATAGAGTTTTACCTTCTCGTTCAGAGTATAGATTGACATTGAGATTTGACAATGCTTTTATGAGATTGTATGAGAAAGCAAAAGAGATTGGAATACTATCTAAGGAGAGATTAGAGTATTTAGAGAATGCAATCAATATAGTTAATACAGAGATAGAGAGACTTAGAAACATAAGTGTACCAATGGTAAAAGCTAATGAGTTATTGGAAAAACTTGGTTCTAATCAAAAGTTTGCTAAGGGGATAAAAATAGGTGAGCTATTAAAAGTTAAAGAGGTAACTTATGATAGTTTGAAAGAGGTTACAGAGATTGAAGATTATCCTGAATTCATAAAAAATCAGATAGAAACAATTATAAAATATGATATTTTCATTCAAAGAGAGAATGAACAGATAGAGAAGTTTAAAAAATTAGAGGAGATGAGAATACCTAAGGATTTTGATTTCTCACTTGTAAAAGGAATATCTAATATAGCTAGAAGTGGACTAGAGGAGATCAGACCACTATCAATAGGAGAGGCTTCAAGAATAAGTGGAGTCACAGGTAATGATATAGCTCTGCTAATAGGATACTTAAAATAAAATATGTATATGGACAAAAATAATCTATATTAAATGTATGAGATACAAATGATATAGATTATTTGTATATTAACAAGAATAAAATAGATTGATGGGAGAATTAATGAGTATATTAGACGTAAAAAATGTGAGTCACGGCTTTGGTTCAAGAACTATATTGGAAGATGCTTCTTTCAGACTTTTAAAGGGAGAGCATATTGGACTTGTTGGAGCTAATGGAGAGGGAAAAACAACTTTTTTAAATATTATAACTGGAAACTTGATGCCTGATGAGGGAACAGTTACTTGGTGTAATCACATTACCACTGGTTATTTGGATCAGTATAGCACTTTAGAAAAGGGTAAAACTATTAGAGATATTCTAAGATCAGCCTTTAATCATATGTTTGAGCTAGAACAAGAGATGATGACTCTATATGAAAAGATGGGAGATTGTACTCCTGAAGAGATGGATTCATTGATGGAAGAGGTTGGAGAGATTCAAAGTATTTTAGATAGTGGTGAATTTTACTCTTTAGATTCTAAAATAGAGGAGTATGCTAAAGGGCTAGGACTTATGGATATAGGACTTGAAAGAGATGTATCAGAACTATCTGGAGGTCAGAGAGCAAAGATACTGCTTGCAAAAGTTTTATTAGAAAATCCAATGATATTGATATTGGACGAGCCAACTAACTTCTTAGATGAAAATCATATAGAGTGGCTAAAGAACTTCTTACAAAATTATGAGAATGCCTTTATATTGGTATCTCATGATATACCGTTCTTAAACTCAGTTGTCAATGTAATATACCACGTTGAAAATGCTGTTTTAACTCGTTATACAGGAGATTATTATCAATTTAGAGAGATGTATGAGTTGAAGAAGAGACAGCTAGAACAGGCATATAAGAAGCAACAGAAAGAGATAGAACACCTAAAGGATTTCATAGCTCGTAATAAAGCTAGAGTAGCAACTACAAATTTGGCAAAAGATAGACAGAGAAAATTGGATAGAATGGATATAATAGAGATAGCCAAGGAAAAACCAAAACCAACATTTGGATTTAGTTCAGCTAGAACACCGAGTAGAGAGGTTATAACTGTAAAGGATTTGGTAATTGGTTATAATGAAGCTCTTACAAAACCTCTTAATTTTACTATTGAAAGAAATCAAAAAATAGCTATTAAAGGGGTAAATGGTCTAGGGAAATCAACTCTTTTAAAGACACTGTTAGGAAAGATAAAAGCTCTTTCTGGAGAGGTGGAGCATGGACAATTTTTAGAGATTGGATATTTTGAGCAAGAGGAGAAAGCAGGAAATACAACAACAGCTCTAGATGAGATCTGGAATGAGTTCCCAAGTATGACTAATGCTGAAGTGAGAGGAGCTTTAGCTAAGTGTGGTTTAACTACAAATCATATAACAAGTCAGATGCAAGTTTTATCTGGAGGAGAAAATGCTAAGGTACGTCTATGTAAACTTATGCTGAGAGAGGTTAATCTCCTTGTTTTAGACGAGCCAACTAATCACTTGGATATAGATGCCAAAGAAGAGTTGAAAAGGGCTTTAAAAGAGTTTAAGGGGACCATAGTGCTTGTAAGTCACGAACCAGATTTTTATATGGATATAGCAACAGAGGTTTGGAATGTTGAAGATTGGACAACTAAGATAGTATAAAATATGTATATGAACATAAATAAAATTTTGGAATTAAATATTATAGAGGCATTTTATGAAAGCAATTTTAATGATTTATTTAATCTTAATTTTAGGTTGTTCTAATATTCCTAAAAAAGCTTGGAAAGAAATTGATAGCAAAGAAAAAATTTTAAATCTTGAAATAGGTGATATTATTTTAAAAGAAAAAAAATTAAATTTTTTAGGAATATTTGGTCACGTAGGAGTAATGCAAACAAATAGATTAGTGGTAGATTATCCAAAATTTGGAAAAAAGATAAATATTGTAGATATTGATTATTGGTTAGAAAAAGACAGAAAATTTATAGTTTTAAGATACATAGGAATGAACAAGAAGTTTAAAGAAAAATTTTTACAGAATCTAAATAAATATATGGAATTAAACCTTCCATATAAAATCCATTTTAATATAAAAAGAGAAAATGGATTTTACTGTTCACAATTTATTTGGTATATTTATTATAAAACTGCTATGGAGCTAGGAATTACCTTGGATTCAGATAATTATTTTTTATTTTTTCCCTATGATTTTGTTTTTTCAAAAAATTTTTATATAGTTTTTTAGAAAGAAATCTAGCAAAAATAAATATTATATGATAGAATAAATAAAATATTATTATTTAGTAAATGGAGAGACGTGAGACTTATGAAAAAATTAATTTTAAGTGGAGTATTAATATTAGCAGCTTTAAGTATGCAAGGTTGTTCAGCAGTAATGGCTTTAAATGGACAGAAAGAACCAGATTTTTCAATTGTGACAAAAGGACAAAGTAAAGCAATAGTAGAAAGTCAACCATTAAAACCAATTAGTACAGAAAAATTAGCTAATGGGAATTTAGTTTCTACTTATCAATATGTAATGGGAAAAGAACCAAGTGCAGGAAGAGCAGCAGTTTATGTTTTACTTGATTGTGTAACTTTATTTATATCTGAACTTGTAACAATGCCAATAGAAATGGGAAAAAATGGAGATATTAAATTTTTAAAAGTAGAATATACTCCTGATGGACAAGTTGTTAGAGTAGGGTAATAAAAAAGACAGGTTATCCTGTCGAGAGTGTAAATAATTTTGTGTATTTATCATCTCTTGATTATTAATTTTTAAATTATTTTGAAGACTGAAAGGAACTAAAAACCTTTCAGTCTTTCTTCATATTCTA
>NZ_JBEFNA010000047.1 GCF_040199715.1 Fusobacterium sp. SYSU M8D902 | reverse complement strand
AGGAAAAATAATCTTCGACAAATTATTATACTACAAAGGATTAGGAGTGGTTCAGATAAATTAAAGTTAACAGAAACAAATATTTCCCAAGGAGATGATATCTATGATTATTAAAGAACAAATTAAAAAATTTCTTGAATCTCATTTTTTTGACTTAATTCTTTTTATTTCAAGCTTATCATCATTAATTTACATTTTTATTAAAACTTTATATATCCAAATTACCTCTAGATTTTTTATTCTTTCTACATATTATTTTGAACATCTAAGTCTAAATTACTTTTTAACAGCCACTATAATTTTTACAGTATTTTTAGCTGCTCTTAATTTCTATAATATAGTAAAAAATAAACATTTCAAATTTTTTTATTTTTTCATTTCTATTTATTATATTTTAGGGTTTGGAATTTTACTGGTAAACAAAATATTTCCTTTTCATTCCTGTATCTATATAGCTATTCTAATTACTTTAGTTTCTTTATATTTAAAAAAATTTTGTCCTCTCCATATTCTTTTTTCATTAGAACTATTTATATTATTTCTTACAATAAATTTTTATTCAATAAAATTTAAAAAAGAATATGAAATTGCTACAATGGCAAATTATCAAAAAGTTGTCATTATCACCTTACAAGGAAATGATTATCTAGTAACTCCATTTCAAGAAAAAGACAATGTTTTATATATTAATATAAACAAACGAAAATGGATAAATAGATTAGAACCAATTAATATAGAAACTCAAATGTTTAAAAATATTGAAATTATCAAAAAATAATCTTTCTTTATTGAATTTATTACTAGGAATATATTTGGAGGTCTTTTATGAAAAAAATATTTAGCGTAGTTATGCTTATATTTATTACATTACTGACAAGTGGTTTTACTAAAATGCACAATGATGAAGTTTTAGAAGTAATACAACGGCAAGTACCTAATGATAAGTTTTATTTTATCAGAGGATTGGAGAGAGAATATGGTTTTAATACCAATGTTCGTTACAGGGGAATAATTTATAGTGATAAATTAAAAGAAGCTAAGGCTTTTATGGGAATACAAGTGGCTTTAGAGGATTTAGACAGCTTATATATGTGGGAAGATGACTTTAAAGACCAATATGAAAATGCTCTTGCTTCTCCAAGACTGACTAAGATAATAAGAGAAAATGCTAAAAAAATGTTGGGAGAAGATATAATTGTATATATAGACTTATCAGAAGCTATGTTTTTGAAAGAGGGCGTTGAGTTTGTAGAGCAAAATATAGGAAATTTTATACCTGATGAAAAAGTTGGACTTCGTGTATCTATAGATGTTTTTGTTGATGATATTACAAAAGTAAATATTGATGAGTATAAGAAAAAAGTTTTTCATCTTCAAAGAGATTTATACAAAGAATATAATATAAATTCTGATATTAATATGGATTTACAAGATAGAAAGTATTTAAATTATGATGTTATAAAAAATCATATATTTTATGTTTTTAAAGATGAACCGCAAGTAAAAAAATATTTGAAAAAATATAAAGAAGAAAAAACATTACTGCCAAAAGAAATGGGATATTTAATGGACTATTTTACAAGATATTTTGATAGTACAAATATACCAAATATTTTGTTTCAAGTTGGTGATGATGAGAAAAATTATAAAGAAGTTAATGTAGTTTTATCTAAGGAGATGAAAAATAATGATTAAAGATGTAGAATATGCTTTTTTTGCTCAATTATCATACTTAAATTGGAATAATTTAGACTTAGATATAATAAAAAAATATAAAGAATATAAAGATAAAGAATTTGTAAACTTTTTAAAATTAAAAGAGCTTGTATGGAATAAAATAAAGCGAGATGATATAGAACCTGAAGTAATTAATGATATTTTAATGTATGATGAAAGAGATAAACGCCTTTTGGGAGTTTTTGGAATAGAAAAAGATAAAGATACAAAAGTAGAGTTAAAACCATATTATGATTTTAACGGTTGGCAGTTTATTTACAGTGCAGATAAAACAAAGTTATTTGCTGATTATGGATATGGTAAAAATGTTTCTGATAATGGTTTTTATGCCTGTGCCTTTCAAAAAGAAAATAATGTTGTAATAGCTTACAGAGGAACAGACTTCAGCTTTAAACCTGAAGATATTAAGGGAACAATTAAAGATATGATACAAGATATTGAGTTGGGATTTATGAAAGAAAATGGATCACAACTAATCTGTGCCTATATGTTTTTAGAATATATAAAGAAAATGTGTAAAAAAGAGGAAGAAAAAGAAGAAAAAATAAATATTCATATAACAGGGCATAGTTTAGGAGGGTGTTTGGCTCAATATGTCTATGTTGTCACAGGAAAGATATACCCTACAGTAACTTTTAATGCTTTAGGGCTTGGAAAAAGTAAAGATAAGATTAAAGAAGATTATTTATTTGGAGATGATATACAGGATTGTATAGCTGAAAACTCGGCTATAAATAAGAATTTAATAAAATTATTAGCTGTATGTCTTTGTATGAAAAATCCACATTTACTGCTTGGAGCTTCTTTATTAGTTGTTGCTAATAATTATTTACAGTCTTGTGAAGCAGAAGAAATTGAAGAAAATTTTATAAATGAGAATAATGAAGTTGCATTAAATGGCAGTGATGAAGAAGTTATAAAAGAAATTCAAGAGATATTAGAAGATGATGACCTAATAGCTTCAGCTCAAGTATATTGGTTATTAAAAGGAACTCAAGGAATGCAAAGAGTAAATAAAGCTGAAAATATAAAAGCTGAATCAGAAATAATAAATTATTATAATCATTTAGACTGGACTTCCTTAATAGCTCCAAGATATGGAAAATGTATAGATGTTTTAACAGGAAGTATTATTTTAAATGATATAGTTCCTGACACAAAAGAATTTTTATTAAATCAAGATTTTAATATTACTTATCACGGAGTAAATGATTTTTTACTTTATATGGATGAAACTGGAAAAATAAGAGCTGGAGTATTTAATATAACTTTTACTAAAAATGCGATGAAAACAATGTTTTTAAAAATCTCTAAAGATGATGAGGCTAGACAAGAGAAATGGAAAAAACTTTATTTTTTAGAAGTCGGCACAAAAGATAAAACAAAGCAACAAAACCCTTTTAGATACTTTCATCAGATTTGTACTAAAACGCCACAATTTGGACAAAAGGTATCAGAAGTAGAATTATCAAAAATTAAATATAAAATTCCTGCTAATGTAAGTTTATCTCGTGTTTTGTCAGAATATGTAGATTACAGATTAATTCCTGATGAGGAAAAGGAAAAAGCAAACGGAGAAATTGGACGATTTATAATAGGACAGTTATGCAATGTAAAAGAACTTGCAGGAATAAAAGGTGGAAAAACAGCAATAGTGGATAAATTAGGAGAAGATTCTGGAACAACGTTAGAAAAAGCATTGGAAGAAAAAGATAATACAAATACTACAAATAATAGACTTAATAAAGGATATAAAAATCTTAAATATGCCGTTAATTATCATGGATATGAGAAATGTTAAAGAATAAAGTAAGATTTATTATATTCAAATTTGAATCATTTGAATTATAAATTTTTAAAGGAATGATTAAGAAAGAAGATAGTTTGCTTGATAAAAACCACAAGCATTTTACAGAAAGAGAATTAAAGTATTTAAACTATAATTTCTCTACTGAAATCATTAAAGCTGAAGAAGTCATAGAAACAACTTTAAAAGTTACAAAAATAGATGAAATCGATATTACTGAAGCTATGGTTGAAGATATTAAATAGCCTAAAGAAAAAATTGAAGCCCTTAAGTTCCTGAAAAAAAATAAGCTACTTCAATCCCTGTTAATCCATCAAATAACTATTTTTAAAACTAAGAAATATTAAATTTTTTAATAAATTAAAAAATACTAATTTAATTATTTTTTATATAAATTGACATTTTTTTATTAATATTATATTATATATTTGTTAAACTTTAACAATAAATTGGAGGATATTTTTATGAGTTATGATTTAATACTAAAAAATTTTGTAAATACTTATCCATTTTTATCTTCAGAAAAAATTATAGCTTTTGAGTTAAAACAAAAAGAAAACGGAGAAAAAATAGGAATTATTTCTTTAGAAGATGGTAAAACTATTATAAAAAATATTACTCCTGATGGAATGACTATAACTACTTTTTTAGAAATTCCAAATTTTAATAATAATTTAGAATTAAGAAATAAATTTATATATGATTTATATAAAATACACAAATTTAAACAAGTTGATATTGCTAAATTCATGTTGATGTCACAATCACAAATTTCTAATATAATTTCTAGTTTTAATAAAAAATAATTGTTTTCAGAGGTGAAATATGGAAATAAAAGAAAAGAAAATTTATTTTGCAAAAAATGAATTTTATAGTTTAATTAGAGCAACTGGTGGTACTTGGAATGATCAAAAAGTAAGACCCTTAGTTTGTCTTTTAAAACTTGATAATACAAATATTTTTTGGGCTATTCCTATGGGAAATTATAATCATAGAGATGAATTAGCTAAAAAAAGAATAAATTCTTATCTAGAAAAAGAAAAAAGAGATATTAGAAGTTGTTTTTATCATATTGGAAAAACTAATGAGGATTCTATTTTTTTCATAAGTGATGTAATTCCTATAACTTCTAATTATATAGCAAGAGAATATCTTGTAGGTAATGCTACAGGCTATGAAATAAAAAATCCTAATCTTATTAAAGAATTAGAAAGAAAGCTAAAAAGAATCCTGATGTATGAAGATAAAAATCCTAATTATTTTAGACAACATATAACAGATTTAAAAAACTTACTTTTAAATCAAAAAAATTAGAAAATAAGTAAAAATAAAAAAAGACTATAAAAAGTCTTTTTTTTCAATGATTCTCACTCATTGAGAAGCGTATTTGTATCAATTCAATGATTCTCACTCATTGAGAAGCGTATTTGTATCAATTCAATGATTCTCACTCATTGAGAAGCGTATTTGTTACTTAAAGTATAATATAAAACGTACCAAAAAGCAAGTTTATTTTCTTATCTCCAAAAATAATATAATTTTATTTTTTAACATTTTCTTCTCCTCTTTTTCTTTTTTTAGCTTCATCATCATTTGTTCTTGTTACATCTATTGAATTAAGTGTGTCTCCTATAAATCTTCCTTTTTCAAAATTTCTTTCAGCTCCCTCTATTATAGCTCCTGTTTAAGTATTCCTAAATTTTACAAATTTAATTTTTATATAACTTTGAGATTTAGCAAACTTTGAAATTTTTTTATAGTTATTAATTTTAGTTAAAGATAGTATAGATATAACTCCTGTTACTGCTCCATATAAAAATATAATAGTATCATATGAACTTTTCAAAATTTCTTCCCCTCGTTTTCCTCCTAAATACTATTTTTTATTATTTTTCTTTTCTTCAGCTATTTTCTTTTGTATCCAATCATAATCCCCTAAAAATAGTTCTTGGTTTTCTTTATTATACCAAAACTTCTTATCTAGCAGGTGCATATTATAGACCGAATTTATCCTGTCAGATAAAACCTTATTTTCTTCTGCCATTTTTCTAACATTAACCATATAAAAATAAGACACCATTATAAATGCTGCAACAAATATAACAAGTGGAAAATATAGTCCCCATAACTTCCAATTCTCAAAAGCTCCATCTGTAATTCTATTGACAGTATTCTTTATAGTTTTATGTACTTCTTCTAAATCAAGGTCTTCATAATCTTCTTTGATAGCCTTTATCTCCTTTCTGATTTTTAATAAATCAGGGCTAATATTTTCAACCTCAGAGAAAGTTTCTTCTATCTTTTCTAATCTTTCAGAAGTCAGCTTTAACTTATTCAAAATTTTATCAATTTCTTCAACTCCATCTTTTACTTTGTTTGCTCCATCAAAAAGATTTGCCATACAGTTCCTCCTTATAGTTCCATTCCACCTCTATCACGGCTTTTAGTTTTTAATCTTTTTTCCCATAAATTTTCTTTTTCTTTTTTCTTTTGGAACTCTAACTCTTTTTTCTTTTCTAGTTCCTTAAAATGTTCCCTCAATTTTTCTGTATTAAATGCAGGGTGGTGTATATGATTTTCTAAGCTGTCCAATCTAAATTTTGGCTTCTTGCTTACTCTATGGTTTTCATCAACAGTTAAAGTTATATATTTTTTATATTTTATAGAGCCATCTTCTTTGGTAGTTTCTCCCCAATCAATATCAACTCCTTTTTCCTTTAAAAGTCTAGTAAAATCTTCCTTACTTTCTGCTTCTTGTCCTGCCTGAATTACTGCTAAAGATACTGTTACTATATCACTCTGTGTTTCTCCATTTATAGCTCTTTCTATAACTTCCCTTGTATCTCTTGATTTTGATACTATTTCTCCGACCTTTAATTCCTTTTCTTTTGGCTGTACAATTTCTAGTCCATATTCTTGGGCTAATTCATCTGCTCTATCTCTCCATCTATCAAACTCTTTTTCCTCATAATAAAACTTCTCTCCATTCTCAAAATTTACTGAATTTACTACGATATGATTATGGATATGTTTTCTGTCTGTATGTTGAGCTATAAAAACTTGATTTTCAGGGAAAATTTCTTCACATAATTTTACTGTCATTTCTAAGGCTCTTTCTTTATCAATTTCCCCCGGCTTAAAACTATGGGTAAAATGCTTATATTGTCTGTCCTCTAATTTATTATAAAATTCCTTAATATCTTGGAAGTCTTTAAAGGCTTCTTTATAATCATTTGAACA
>NZ_JBEFNA010000046.1 GCF_040199715.1 Fusobacterium sp. SYSU M8D902 | reverse complement strand
TTTTTTCGGAATATAAAGAGCCTTATTTATAATATCAATTTCTGTATCTACTAATTTTCTTCTTCCTGTTACCCAATGATTAAGTTTTTCAATGGTATAAAGCTCTGAATTTTCTAAATAAAAAGCTCTTACAACTTCTCCAAATTTTGTTTTTGTTTCAGGGATTCTAAATCCTTGAAAAATTCCTTGATATTGTCTTTTCTTGACGCTTGATGTATAGCTGTTCCAAACCAAGTCTATTAACCCATACTTAAATCTTTTTAAAAGGATTTTGATATTATCAAAAAGAGCTATAGGTTTTTCAAGAATATAATATAAATGCAACCCATTTCCTGAACTGACTATGATATTAGGTTTTGGCATAACATCATTTTTATACTGATAAAAAATATCTTCTATTTGCTGCTTTCCTACTCCATCTAAATCAATGGCAAAAGCATATAAAAATCTTGAGTTTTTCGCCGTTCTGTTTCTCCCTATATAACTGATGGGACTTGTAATAACAAATTCTCTGTCTTTAATTTCTTCCAAAAAATTTAAATCATTAAAAATCATAAAATGTCTTGCTCTATCTTTTAAAATTTCGGTAGCTATTCCATAATATTTATGATTTTGATGTTCTTGAGAAGCTCCCTCACATTCCTCTAAAGGCATTTCATCATTTCTACTGTATATTAAATTCAAAGAATTTATAGACATTAATTTCAGTATATAATAACCATTTCTTAACTTATAAATTTTCTAAACCTGTCATAAGAAATCCCCCTAAAAAACATCATAGAGCCGTTATATTATCAATACATTTTTTAGACCTATTTTAATCCTCAACCAAATTATATGACAAAACGGAGAACTTATCATTCTCCATTTCTTTCACAGACACAAACTCCTTTTAACAATATCATAAATACTAAGATCCAAATAGTAAAGGGAGTGATTTATCACTCCCTTTCTATAACTTAGTCGTAAAGACCATTTTACTTATGAACGTGAGCATATAGCTCTTTTGTGATTAAATAATACCACATTTTTCTATGAAAATCAAGGATTTTTAAACAACAAAGAAGCTAAACCGTTTTCTATAGCTTCCATTTGTTGAGCAGTTAATTTAACATTGACCATTTTTCCTTTTACTCTTGGCGTCATTAATCTTGACTTACTCACAGTTGTTATTTGATTAGCCAAAGCATAAGAAACTTTTTTTGTAGATAATTTAGGAATAATTCCTAAGTCTACCCTCGTAATCATTGACCCTTGTGGATTTTTTGAAGTAAAAGGAACTATGTTTGCTACTTTTCCTTGAACTGCCAATACCACACAATAATGTCTATCTCTTAGCTCTGAACCTGTATTATATCCAAAATCAACCGAATATACATACCCTCTTTTTGCTTGAGCTAGTTCTAATTTTGGGTCTTGTAAAATCCTTTTATTATTTTTCAAGAAATTTACTAAAGATGTCATCAGCAAAAGATAGTCATTCTCTTTCAAAATTTTTTTGATTTGTTTTGTTTTAATGTTTTTCTAAAAATTCTATTAAACTTTTTCATTTCACTTTCTTTAGCTTCTCAGATCGTTTAAAATCGTTTTTAAGGCACTCTATCCTTTTAAGTGAGGATTTATATCAAAATTTTTTATAAAGCCTCTCTATTGTCCTTTGAAGCGTTTTTGATTTTTTTTATTTTTGCTTAAGAAAAATACTTCACAGAAAATATGTCAGTCAAGGTTGCGAAGCATTTATTTAACCTTGACTGACTAAGATTTTCTCCAAAAATAAAAAATTTACTCCTTAAATAAATATAAAGAATATTCTTCCAAATTAGTTGAATGTGAATACAGATTAAAATTTCTTGAAATAGATAATACTTTTGTAGAAAAAAATAAATTAGAAGATATTTTAAAAAATGATGAGCTTTTATAAAAATAAAAAAATTGTAAATCTCAATATGAGGATACAAAATATGACAAAATTCTTATGGAAACTTATTAGCAAAATTACATGCTTCAGAAAATATATTAAAAATTATGAAAAGAAAGATTTTATAAACTTCATTCAAAAGAAAAAAATATATTCATAAATCTATTTACTATTGAATAAAAAATATTATTATAGGTTTTGAAATACAAAAAAAATTTAAGAAAAAATTATTAGGATATTTAACTTTTAAATAATTTGAATATTTGAAAATTTTTTAATAGGAAAGAAAAGTTAAAATGTATTTAGAAGCCTTTATTTCCCTTTTAAAGCATATGAGGTAACTGATATAATAGGATGTAAGATATTGATAGGGTAATTTGTAAGAAAATGATAAAGGAAAATGTTGAAATTGTTTTAAAATGTATTTAATAAGGTATAATAATGAAATAATTATATATTATGATTTTTTTGTTATATTAATTGAATTGGTGGTTAATATTTTGTAGCTTATTTATGTTAATTATAATATAAAATATAAAAAAATAAATTTTTTATTCTTTTTAATAATTTTTATAATATAAGTTTTAATAATTTTAAATAGCAAAATATATGCCAATTGTTTAAATATAAGACTTCACATTAAAAAATTTAAAAATATAAGGATACAAAATATGACATTAAATATTATTCAAGGATACAAAATATGACATAATTAAAAAAATAGGGATACATTTTCTGACAAAATAAAGATACATTTTCTGACAAAAATTATCATTAAGGATACAAAATATGACATAAATTAAAATTTATATTTTTGTTAATATACATATCTTTGTAAAGAGTTTTTTTTATTATGATTGTATAAATTTATTTTTTTAGGATACAGATTCTGACAAAAATATATTAAGGATACATATATGTTGACTTGTAGCCTTATATGTAGTATTCTATATAGGGATACATATAGAATTGATGTAGCCTTAATTTGAAAGGAGAAAAAATGCCTGAAGAAAAAAAAAATAATACAGAAATTATAAATTCAACTGAAAAGAAGAAAAAAAAAGTTGGTAGACCAAAAAGTAAAAAAGAAGATAAGCTTGTAGTATATGATAATACTTTTAATAGACTTACACTTCATGTATTAAATAGTATAGAACTTAATATATTAAGTTATTTTTTACATTGCTTAAAAGAAAAAGGTGAAAATGAAGTTATTGTTTCAATGGCAGAAATAAAAAAATATTGTAAAATAAAGGATAGAGGAAATAATATATTAATTAATGGTTGGATAGATAAAAATGGAGAAAAAAAAATAGGACTTTTGGATAGTTTAAAAAAGAAAATTTTAACAATGAAAATACCAGTTGAGTTTAATAAGGCAGGAATAAAATTTACAGGAGAATTTAATTTATTTAGTGGCTATGCTGTTTCTGAAGATAAAAAAAATTTTTATCTAAGAATAGATGGAGAATATAAATTTTTAATTAATAATATAACAAGATATTTTACACAATATAAGTTAGATGATTTCACTAATTTAAAAAGCAGCTATTCTAAATTACTATTCCAATTATTAAAACAATGGAATAGTGTTGGAGAATTAGAAATGTCAATAATGGAATTTAGAGAAAAATTAGGAGTTCCTGAAAGTTATCGTATGTCTGCTGTTAATTCAAGGGTTCTTGTTAATATAGAAAAAGAACTTCCTGAATATTTTAAAAATTTTAAAATTGAAAAAATAAAACAAGGGAAAACAATTGCAGCATTAAAATTTACATGGGATAATTTAAAAAAAATACAAAATGATAATGAAATGATAGAAGAAGCAGTAGTGTTAGAACC
Organism: Fusobacterium sp. SYSU M8D902; assembly: GCF_040199715.1. Taxonomy (NCBI): domain Bacteria; kingdom Fusobacteriati; phylum Fusobacteriota; class Fusobacteriia; order Fusobacteriales; family Fusobacteriaceae; genus Fusobacterium; species Fusobacterium sp. SYSU M8D902. The sequence continues at coordinate 3,504 of NZ_JBEFNA010000046.1, read as the reverse complement.
AGAATTGTTATATTCAAAAGCATTAGAAAGAGCAATAAATAAATGTAAAAGAAATCACTTTGTAGGTGATAATAAAGTTTTAACAGAAAAAAATATAAAAATTTTATTAAAAGAATTTGAAGAAAAAGATATAATAACAGGATTAGAAAAGATATACAAAGTTGCTAAACAGCCAATAACAGAACTTAATTATTTTAAAAAAGTAATATTAAGTATAAAAAAAGAAAGAGATTCAATAGTTCAAGATAAATTTGAAAAAATGAAAGAAGCTGAAATAATAGAAGTTAAAGATAAAAAATCAGAAATACAGGAAGATTTATTTAAAATACAAGAAAAAATAATCTTAACAAAAGAAGAATATGAAGAAAAATTTGAAAAAGAATATGAAGAATTTTTAAAACAAAATAAAGCAAGAAGATCAAAATTTTCAAGAAATGGATTTGAAAAAATGTTTATTGCAAAATATCAAATAAAAAATGAACAATCTGAAGAAGAAAAATTTCAAGAATTTTTAGAAAATAATTATGATAAATTAAAAAATAGATCACTTGAGGAACAAAAAAAAATATATCAAAAGTTTATAAATTTATTATAAAGATAGAAAAAATTGGTTATAAAAAGCAAAATAAATTTCGGGTTGACTTTTCGGGTTGGATATTATATAATTTTATTATAAGAAAAAAGCTATTTCATTGGGGAATGAAATAGCTTCAGAATGTTATATACTATAACTTGACACTATAATTATAACATTCTTTTCTTAAAAATTCAATAATAAAGGAGTGATTTTATGAAATTAGCGGATTTTGAAAAGTATGTTTGTCAATTAAGTTTGGAATTACATATTGGTAGTTGTATAATGGAAGGGTTTTATATTGTAAGGAACATGAAAGTAAAAGAAATTATAGAGTTAAAAAGAAGTTTGATAGTGTAAAATTTTTGCTATGGACAAAGTTGTCCATAGCAAATTTTATAAATATAAATAATGTAAAGAGACAAAATATATTATTACTCCTTAAAATTAAGAAATAGTAGTTAGAATAAAACTATTTTAATAAGAATGATATTTAGGAAACTGAAAAGATAAATGTAAAAATATATTATAAAATATAGTTATCTAAAAAATAAAATTATAGTATAGATAACAATGTCCATAATAAAAAGGAGAAAATATGGAAAAAAAGATAATTTTAACGTATAGAAAAGGAAATATTCTTAATGGTTGTCGATTAAATTTAACAAAAGAATTAGTAAATATTTTAGATTTAAATGAAGAAAAAAGAGAATTTATACTTGAATATAAAGATAAAAATATATTTTTAATGGCTACTAACAATGATATAAAAGAAAAGAAAAGTGTAGAAAATGGAGAAATTAAACATTTAACAATAATAATGAAAGCAGGATATGAAAAAGGAAAAAATAATTATAAAATATCAATTCCTTTACAAGTTGCTAAAATGATGCAGTTGGATAAAATACCAATGGTAAAAGTAAAAATTGAAAAAAATATTATTAAAATTACAGGAATAGAAAAAAAAGTTGTAAATGAAGTTAAAGAAGAAAGAATTTTAAAAAGAGAAGGTAAAATTTATATGATTACTGTAAAAAAAGGTGGATCTGCTAAAACTTTTACAGCTATTCAAATAGCATATTTTTTAGCAGTAATAAAAAAAAGCAAAGTCCTTTTAATATCTTCAGATACTTCAAATGATCATTTATTTAATTTATTAACAGTAGAAGAAGCTCAAGAATTAAGTAAAGATAATAATGTATCAATAGATGCAGTAGGAAAAATTACTATAAAAAAAGGCTTAAAACAATTAGTTTTATCTTCAGAAAAAAAAATAGATTATAAAGATTATATTATTGAAGCAAGAGAAAATTTAGATATTATTCCTCTTGAAAGTGATATCTTTAGATTGACAACAGCAAAAGAATTTACTGATTATCAAAATTATATGTTAAAATTTCCAAAAGTAATGAAACAATTAAGAAAGTTTTATGATTATATAATTATTGATGGAATACCAGTAAGTGATATAGATAATTTTTATACAGAAGTTGCAGATAAGTTTATTATTCCAATTGTTCCTGATGAAGCAACTATTCGTGGAGCAATTAATCTTGTACAAAAAATAGGAGCGACTAGGATTCACGCAATAATGGTTAGTAAATATAGAAAAACAGCAGCAAAAGATGAGTATTTACAAATGCTTAATAGCTGGATTAAGAAGACAAGTATTATTTATCCAGAACCTGTAAAAGAATTGGCTCAAATAGAACAACTTATAAAAAATAAAAAGACTATTTTTGAAAGTGAAAGTAAGTATTTGCTAGAAACTCAAAAATCTTTTATAAAAGTTGCTAAAGATATGTAGGAAAAAGGAGTGATTATGGGAAAAAGAAATATAAAAAGTAATTCATTAAACTATTTTAATAATTTACTTGATGAAGTTAAAAAAGAAGATATTGAAAAAATAGAAACACAAATTGAAGAGATAGAACCTGTTCTTGAAAAAAAAGAAATAAAACATGAAATTGTTTTATCTGAGGATGTATTATTAGATAAATCAGGATTTAGATATATAAATAGTTTAGATATAGATAAAGAAACAAAAGATTTTTTAACTAATGAATATAAAAAATATTTTCAATTTTCAGCAAATTCATCTTTATGGTTAGGAGCATATTATCAAAATCTTTTTGATGGATTAGGACAAAGAGATAAAGGTGCTAATCAATATACAAGTACATATACAAACTATATTGAAAATGTTTTAAAAATTAGTGTAAGAACTGCAAAGAGATATAGAGATAAATATGAATTATTTATACTTGCTAAAGATATAAAGGTAAAAACAATGATTGCATTTTTAAGTCATGCAGATGTAAAACTTTTATATGATAATAAAGAAAAGATATTGCCTTTTTTAGAAAAAACTTTAACTCTTGAAGAAATGGAAAAACTTATTCAATGTAATATGGCAGATAATGAAAAAAAAGAACAACTTGAATCAAGAGAAAAAGAATTTAAGATTGATATTAGTAGTTTTCAAGACAAAATTTTAACAATTGGAGAAAAAGCAGCAAATATTTTTACTAAAGAAAAATTAACAACAGAAGAAAAAGAAAAGGTAATAAAGATTTCTAAATATATAGAAGAAATTGAAAAATTACTTTCTATTTAAGAAAATATAAAAAACTAGATCATATAATTAAGAATTATAAAAATATTAGGTAGATAAAAGGGAGGGTGTGAGCTTATTTCTGTAAATTGATACTTTTTATGACAGAAATTTTTAATTAATAGATAATTAAATATACCGAATATTTTTTTCTATGCTAAGGACATTCTTTCTAGAAAAAGGATGTTCTTTTTATATGATTTTAAGTTTTAAGATAAACATTAGTTTCTTAATTACTGTGTGTTTTGCAAGTGAATTAATAATGTTTTGCCACTTAAATTTGAAACAAAATCCATTGTAAATTTTTATTGACTAG
>NZ_JBEFNA010000045.1 GCF_040199715.1 Fusobacterium sp. SYSU M8D902 | reverse complement strand
TAAAAAAGCCAAAGAGATTAAAAAATCTCTTTAGCTAATTTTAAAACATATGGCTATTAAGTTTGCAACAGCCCCTTCAAAATAATTTAAAAATTAATAATCAAGAGATGATAAATACACAAAATTATTTACACTCTCATTTTTTTATTCGTTTTTATTAAAAAGAAAATTTTTTTCTCTTAAATCAAAAATAAAATCTAAAATATCTCTATAGATCACTTTATTTAAATGAATATCATTATCAGAGTTATAGTCTTTTTTATTATATTTATAATATCTTCAACAGTTTTTATCCCATCTATAAGATTCCAAATATCAAACCCAATATCTTCTAAAATATATTTATCTTGATTATAAAAATCTATTATTTCTATTTTATCTTTTAATGTATTTATTCGTAAATTATCTTTTTTAGAAAAAGAGGTTTTTAACATCAAAGATTCAATTTCAATAATTTTCTTTTTGGCATAAAGACATTCTTTTACATTTGGATTATTAATATTATACAACAAAGGACAAGGGTAACAATTATAATTACATTCTTTACAAGGATTTAAAATATTATAATTTTCTATATTATGTGCAAAATTATAAAAATTAATAAAATAATTTGATTCTATTATTTCTAAAAAATTATTTTCTAGTACATTTGGTGGATTAAATCCTTTTAAATATTTTTCTTTAATAAATTTTCCCATAGTTGTTCCTACTGGACTACAAGGTAATATTGTTCCATCTGCTATTATATAAAATCTACTATTTCCTCCCTTACACCCTAAATTAGTTGTTTGTATTTTTATTCCATATTTTTTAAAAATATATTCTCCTAATAATTGTCTTGCATCAATATATAAAGAAAGGCCAGTTGTATTATTTTTGTAATCTGAAATTACTCTATCAATAACACTAAATTTTTCTTCTTCAGTCACTCCTAAATTACTATAATCTTCCTTTGCTTTTCCTTCATTAGTTACATATGCTAAAGTAACCCCATCTATTCCTAATTCTTCTCCAAATTTAATTAAATTTTTAGCTGAATTAATAGACTTTTTAGTTAAAGTCAATGCTATTCCTATAATAATATTTACATTATTCTCTTTTTTATATTTAACCATAGTTTTCAAATTCTCTATAGTCTTATTAAAACTTCCATTTCCTCTAATATAATCATGGCTTTCTTGGTCAGTTCCATCCATACTTATTGATAATGCTGTTAATTCCAATTGACACAATTTTTTAAAAATTTTTTCATCTATTAAAGTTCCATTGCTTACCATTGTTACTTGTAAGTTATTTTCTTTTGCTTTTTTCAAAATATATTCTATATTTGAACATAAAATAGGTTCTCCTCCTAATAAATGTAATGCTGTTGCATTCATTTTAATTAAAGATGAAAGAACTTTATCTATATCTTCTTTAGATAATTCATTATATTTATTTTTTCCCCAATATCTTTCTTCATTATAACAATGTTTACACTTTAAGTTACATTGACTTGTTATATCCCATAAAGCTATTCTTTCTATCATAAAAGTTTTCTCCTTTAAAATTAATATTAAAAGGACATACCTAATGGTATGTCCAAAACACAACTACTTAAATATTTTACACATTCCACAACCACTATGACTTAATAAACTGTGTCCATTAATTAAAATGTTCTCTTTTTTTTTTAAAATCGGTTTTGAATACTTTTTCATAATATCCTTCCTATTTTTTTAATTGATGAAAATATAGTTATGTAGTTGCTTCTTAATATAATTATTGTGATCAACATAAACTCTTATTTTATTTTGCTTTATTAAAAAACTTTCAATATTATTAAAAATATTAAATAAATTATCATTATCTATTCCAGCAGAAATTTCATCAAATAAAAATATATCAGCTTCCTTATTTGCTAAAGTTCTTGCTATTTTTATTCTTGTTTTTTCTCCTCCAGATAAAGTTCCTCCATTTTTTCCTATATTTTTTTCTTTATATCTAAAGTCTAAATACTCTAAATTACAGATTTTTAAAATCTCTTTATATTCATTTTCAGTAATATTTTTACTTCCAAGTAATATATTATCTTTTAAACTCATATTAAAAATAAAATCATCTTGCATCATATATGAAACTTTAGGAAAATAATTTACTTTTTTGTCATCAAAATAATAGTAAACCTCTCCTATTTTAGGTTCTATTAATCCTGAAATTATATTTAATAATGAACTTTTTCCTTTTCCACTTTCTCCAAAAATCCCAAATGATGAATTTATAATTAAATTAATGTCAGATTGTACTATATTTTCACCAAATTTAATAGTTATTGCTTTTAGTTCTATCTTATTAACTTTTCCATATATTTTTTCCTTTTCTTCTGGAAAAATTTTGATTTCTTCTATTCTTTTTAAACAATTTAAAATTTCTATAATTTTAGGATAAAGCTCTATTAGTTTTAAAATAGGATCTGTTAATAGATGGTTATACATCAAAATAGCAGTTAATTCCCCTATTGTTAAATAATTTTTTTTCACAAAAATAGAAGCTATTATTAAAGTAATACCAAAAGAAATAATAAAAGTTATATCTGAAAAAAAGAAATTAATACCTTTTAATTCCGCTTGTTTTATCTTAATTTCTTGTAATGAAAAAGAATCTTTTTTTATTTTTTCTAAAAAATCTTTTTCAACTTGATGAACTTTCAAAGTTTTTATTCCTAATATTCCATCATTAAATAATCCTAAAACATTTATTAATTTTATTTTTGATACAGAAATAATTAATTTTATTTTTTGAGATATTTTATTAAGTATTAAAATTAATATTAATACTGGAGGGAATACATAAATAATTAACAAAAAATTTATTCTACTAAAAAAATAAATTCCAAATAAAAATGTAAAAAAAGATAATATTATCTCTGAATATAAAGTTATAATATTTTCCCCTACTTTTTCTGAATCTTCTATAATGGACAGAGAAATAGATGAAATATTAATTTTATTTAAATATTCAAATTTAACTTTTGAAAATTTTTCAAACATCAAAATTTTCAAATTTGTTGATATTTTAGCTTGATTATTTTCAGAAAACCACTTTGAAACTGAAAATAAAAAACTCTTAAAAGTATTTACAAGAATAAAAAAGAATCCTATTTTAATAATCTTATAAATATTTTCTTGATTAATATCAATATTAGAAGTACTAGCTAAATCAATTATTTTTTCTATAAAATAAATTGGTAGTACTCTAAAACATGAAATAAAAAGCAATAAACCAAAAAGAAATATAAATACTTTTTTATTTCCTTTAAAAAGATTTACCATATATTGTCCTCTTATTAATTCTTTTATTTCCATAATAACATATTTTTACCTAAAAAAACAACAAAAATTATATATTATAAAACGAGAATTTCATAGCTCTTATTTTTCAATTAATTTAGGAATAAAAACATGAAATGAAAACAGATGATTCATAAATTTTAAGTTTTCTTAGAGATTTTTTCTAAAACTGCTTTTTTCTTTCTCTGCCTACTCCAATATATTCCTTTAGCAATTTTATAACTACGCATATCTAATAATTTTAATATCTCGTGAATAAAATCTATTCTTCTCATGTCTTTTTTTTCTTCTTCTGTCATGTCATCAAATATATATCTGTCCTGCATTTGCCTATAAATATACTTTTTATGACTTAATGGAATATCTGAATATTTTTCATATCTTCCTAAATTCCTTATTTTATTTCCTGCATACTCCCGCCATTTATAAACTGTTTTTTTATCTAATTTAGTATCTCTAATACATTGTGCCTTTGTTCCAAGTTGATTTTTAACTCTCCACTCAAATACTACATCTTTTTTTTCTTTTCTTCCATTCCCTTGACGCCAATCTCTTCCCTCTCTTCTACATCTTATATCTCTAATAGCTCTTATTTCCTCTAAATGATAAACTTGTTTCTGATAATTCCTTTTGTTAGCAGGTATGGAAAGTCCTGTTATTCTTTCAATATCTTTACGGGGAAAAGTTATATAACTCTCTTTATAAGCTCTTAGGGCGTCCTCAATATCTTCTTCTGTAAAATGGTTATCCTGATTAACTGTCTTTTGTTCCATTTCTTCCAAGAATGAGTAAGCGTCTTTTTTTAATTCCTCATATGGAATATTGCATTTTGTGGCGTACATTGACAATGTCATCAAACAAAAATATCTATGTCCCTCTTGAACTTCCTTATTTGATGTAATTTTTCTTTTCCACCAATCGTATAAATCTCTCTTAATCTCCCATTTTTTCCTAGTTTTGTCGCCTTTTACGATTCTACGTTCATACCACTCAGGGTATAACTCTTTAGCTTTGGCTAAACTGATTCTTTTTGGTTTATAGATAACTCTTTCTATTTGTAATATTTCTTCCTCTGTTAACTTAATATCATCATCTAAACGTCTATTTAATTCCCTAATATCATAAAATGGAATATCATAATTAACATAAGCCTTAACTCTCTCCCCAAATTTTGTCTGTGTTTCAGGAACTCTAAAGCCTTGAAAAATCCCTTAATATTGCCTAGTCTGTTTTGAAGTAAAACTACTCCAAACTAAATCTATTAGCCCATATTTAAGCCTTTTCATCAAACCCTTAATATTATCAAACAAAGCTATTGGCTCTTTCAAAATATAATACAAATGCAACCTATTACCCGAACTAACAATTATATTTGGTGAATAGATACGTCCATTACTAAACTGCTTGAATAAGCTACCAATATGTTTTTCTTCCACTCCGTCCAAATCAATAGCAATAGCATATAAATACCTGGAATTATTTGCTGTTCTATTTCTTCCAATATAAGTAATTGGACTCATCACAACAAATCTTCTATCCTTAATTTCCTCTAAAAACTCTAAGTTATTAAATACCATAAAAGTTCTAGTTTTCCCTGTATCCAATATTTCACACATAATACCATTATATTTATGATTCTGATAATCTCTATCCTCTCCCTCTGTTTCAAATGGAAGAACATCATCTCTCTCAAAGATATATTGAATAAACTCATAGATATCTATTTGAGAATAATTTAAGAATGGATTAAAAACTATATAACCATTCCTAAAATTAAATAAATCCAACTGTCTACTCATAATAAACACCTACTAAATTTAAATGAAAAATACCACTCTCTTGATGAGCTTGATAACTTGATTTTATCTTGATTTTTTGTTGAAAACTGAGCATGAAAAACACCACAGGGGGCGTTATATTATCTATCTCGCTAAAAAATAAAACTTGTTTCAATTTTTTACTTTCTTTTTAACTTACTCTCTTCATTCTTATTCTTTCTTAGATATATAATTTTCTGCAAGTTTTAGTAATTCGTTCCTATTATTAAGCTCTGGTCTATTTAGTACCTCATTTAACAAAAACTTCAAAATCTCTCCAACTATTTTTCCCTGCTTTATATCCAGATATTCTAATATCTCTTTTCCATCTATTTCTAAATCTTTTATTGAAATTGGGAGTTTATCTTTTAATATTTGATATAAGTAGATTTTCATCTTATCAATTGATGTGAAATCATATGGTGGAGTATGTGCTATTTTATCAGCTTCTATTACCTTTATAAATCTATAAATATCCTCTTCTCCAAATCTATTTAACATCTTTTTTACATAATAACTATCTATTTCAGATCGATAAAATATATGATACTTTATAAGTTTAACTACTCGTTCTATTGTTTTATTATCATATTTTAATCTTTTTAAAATAATCTCTGCCATTTCAGCTGATATTTTTTCATGTCCATAAAAATGTCCTTGTCCATCTTCTCCAATAGTGAAACATCTTGGTTTTCCTATATCATGTAATAATAATGCTAATCTAGTTATCAAATCTGGTTCTACACATTCAACAGCTTTTAATATATGCTGATCAACTGTATATAAATGATGTTTATTCCTTTGCTCAAAATTTATTGTAGTTTCCCATTCAGGAATAATTATAGTTAATATCCCTGTTTCATTCATAAGTTGTAAGATAGAATATATATCTTTAGATTCCAATATCTTATTAAATTCATCTCTTATTCTCTCAAAAGAGATATTCTTTAACAATTCTCTATTGCTTATAACTTTACGAATATCACAATCATCATAAGCATTAAACCCTCTTGAAATAAATCTAAAATATCTCATAATTCTCAATGGATCTTCTTTAATTCTTTTATCAATCTCACCTACAAACTTAATTCTTCTATTTTTTAAGTGATCAAGATCCATTTCGTTCAAATAATATATTTTTTCACCATCATAAGCTATTGAATTTATGGTAAAATCCCTTCTTTTCAAATCTTCGTATATATCATTTGTAAATTCTATCTCCTGATTTTTCCTATCTTTAGGTATTCCCTTATCCTGTCTCATTTTTGCTATTTCATAGTCTATCCCATTTATATTTATTTGAATTATTCCAAAATGTTTTCCTATCTCTTTTGGATTATACTCTTTAAATATCTCTAACAATCTATCATACTCAATATCTGTTACAAAATCACAATCTTTAGGTTCATATCCCACTAGACTATCTCTAACATAGCCACCTACAATATAGCCTTGTCCATATTGTTGTAATTTATTTAAAATGAATTGAATATTATTGTCAATTTTTATACTTATTTTTCTATTCACTATTTCCTCCAAAAGATTTTTACTATTTTAATAAATAATTTTATTCCATAAAATATATTTACTTGGAATATCATAAGTTAACCAAACATTATTCTCAGATAGGTAAAATTTATGTCTAATTTTCTTTAATCCATCTATATCTACTGGTAAAATGACTACTTCACCATGTCTTTTTCCAACATTTCTAGCAGTTTCAATGTCCATTGATAGATGAACATATTGTCTATTCATTTTTAAAATTCCTTTTTCTTTTATACTTTTTAAAAATCTGATAGCTGTTCCATGATATAGAATTTTTGGTGGTGTCATCTCTTTAAGATTTAGCTCTACTTCTATGGAGTGTCCTTGACTAGCTCTGATTTTAGTTTTATCTTCATTGAAAGAGTATCTTTTCTTATTATTTTCTCTGACTATTCTTTCTAAAATTTCCATATCAATATATCTTTCAGAAAGTTTTACTTTTTCTATTAGTTCATTTACATCAGCCCAACCATTTTTATCTAAAGTTATCCCTATTGTTTCAGGTTTGTGTCTAAGAACAAGACTTAAAAATTTTCCAAGTTTTATATCATCTATTTTTTTCATAACTCCCTCTCTTTATAGCTTTCAATTTTTCTCTTTGGAAGTTTTGCTCCAATATTATTTAAAATCTCCCAAAAGTTTCTATAATCTTTTGAGGATATAATATAGTTTTTACTTTCCATAGTTATTTTTATTCTATAATAATAAATCCAAAGTTTTGGTATATGTTCACTTTCTATAAAATCAATCTTTTGTATATCTTTTTTCTGTATTCTTATCTCTCTTCTCAAAATAGGATAAAATAATATCAATTCATAATGAGTAATTTTAAGAGTTTTATAAAAGATAAAATCTCTTATAAATATAAAACTATAAAAAGTTCCTAATAAAATAGTAAAAACAATATAACTATTTTTTGAAAAGGAAACTCCTGTTTTTAGTCCAAAATAAACTATAAAACAAGAAAATCCTATAAAAAAACTGTCTACTATTTTAGATAAAATATTTATTTTGCTTTTTATCTTATAGTTTTCCATAAAACTCTCCCAGTTAATATAACTATCTAATTCTTTTATTTTGAGTGTAAAACCTCTTTTTGTGTTTTGCAAGTGAATTAATAATGTTTTGCCACTTAAATTTGAAACAAAATCCATTGTAAATTTTTATTGACTAG
>NZ_JBEFNA010000044.1 GCF_040199715.1 Fusobacterium sp. SYSU M8D902 | reverse complement strand
TTAGCTCAGTCGGTAGAGCATGCGGCTGTTAACCGCAGTGTCAATGGTTCGAGTCCATTAGGAAGCGCCATTTTTTTTATTTTTTGTAAAAAACTGATGAAAAGAGGGTAGTTATGAAAAAGACAAATGCTATGCGGGAATTAGATAAAAGTAAGATAACTTACAACTATAGAGAGTATGAAGTGGATGAAAATGATTTGAGTGCCATTGCAGTTTCACTTAAAACAGGACAGGACATAACTAAGATATTTAAAACATTGGTTTTGTTGACAGAGAAGAAAGAGATGATAGTAGCCTGTATAGCAGGTGCAGATAATATAGATTTGAAAAAATTAGCTAAGTTAGCAGAAGTGAAGAAAGTGGAGATGCTAGAATTAAAAGAGCTATTTAATATGACAGGATATATAAGGGGAGGATGTTCTCCTATTGGGATAAAGAAAAGACATAGAAGCTTTATAGATAGTAGTGTTCTCACTAAAGATATAATAATGATAAGTGCTGGAATAAGAGGACTACAGATTTTAATCAACCCTCAAGATTTAATTAAACATTTGAATATGACAGTTGGAGATATAATAGTACAATAGTTTATTAAAATTACTTGAAAAATTTCTAAAAAAATTTTAAAATTAAAAAAATTATAAAAGGGGAAATGATGGATAGTAAATTTAAAAACATATTGGAGAGAGCTGTATTAGTTGGAGTATCATTGTTGTTAGCCCTATACTTAGCTGATCTTTTGAGATTATCTAAATTTTATGTGGGGATAGCAGTATTGAATGTAGCTAATCTAAATGGTGCTAAGACTAGACGTCAAGCTTATGAAAGGACAATCACGACATTTTGTGGTGGTGCTATTGCCTGTATGATAGCATATAGTGGATTTCAAGAGAATATGTTTCTGTATCTTTTGGGCTTAATAATTGTATGTTGCTTTACAGAGATGATATTTAAAGTACCAGCTACAGTTGGATGTATTGCCTTTACATATATAATGCTAAATATTGATCCTAATAGAACACCGAGTAACTATCTTGAAGAGAGAGTTTTAGGAACGGCTTTAGGTGCTACAATGGTAGCTTTATTAATAAGTTTATACAGCAAATATCTACATAAAAATAATAATAAATTAGAAAAATATCCTCAAAAAGAGTGGAAGGATCATTTTAAAAGAGCTGCAATTCCGGGAATAGCAGTAATTTTAGGTGTTTTTCTAATAGATATATTAAATAATCATATAGATTCAAGATATGTTACTAAATATACAATGTACTACTGTGCCTTAGCTTCAGTAGTTCCATTTCATATTGATCTGAAGGAGTTACTCAAAAAAACAAAAGAGAGATTTTTAAGTACCATATTTGGTGGAGTAATAGCTTTTGTATTCTCTCTATTTGGTCTAAATGGGAATATTTGGAGTTCAATAGGGATAGTGTTTGTAATTGTTTTTATAGAGTGCGTAATAGGGATTTCAGGAGCTTTAGGAGGAGTTGTTTTCCTCTTTCTCATGTTTAATGTGACTGAAAATTTACCACCATTAGTATATTATTTGGATAGAGTAATAGGAACAGGAATTGGTATAGTTCTCATACTTACAGTAGTTTGCTTACTAAAAGAGGGAGATGTACTAATTAAAAAATTTAAAAAATGGTAATTAATTGATTCGATTTTGAGTATAACTAGATTATTCTAAAATAAATTTAGTTATACTCTTTTTTTATAAAGAAAATATGATACAATATTAATATCTTAGTATAGATTTGAAAAAACTTATAAAAAATAAGTAAAAATTATTAGGGAGGCTATGATGAAAAATTTAAAAATTATGGCAAAAGTAGGAGTAGTGACACTATTAGGTATGTTGTTACTCTCTTGTGGGAAAGAGGAGAAAGTTGAAAAGAAAGAGATAAAAACAACAATGAGTATGGATATTGATAGTTTGAATCCATATAAGATGGTTTCTAGTGGAACTGAAGAGATAATGTTGAATGTATTTGAAGGGTTGTTAATGCCCAACACAAAAGGGGAGTTAATTCCAGCAATAGCAGAAGAGTATAGTGTTTCAGAAGATGGATTGTACTATACATTTAAGATAAGAGAGGGAATAAAATTTCACAATGGAAACCCATTAGATGTAAAAGATGTAGAGTTTTCTTTAAAAAGAATGTCTGGAAAAGATGGATTCCCACCTTCAAGTGCATTATTTCAAGAGATAGAGGATATAAAAGTATTAGATGGAAATAGAGTGCAGATAAAGTTAAAAGAGGCAGACTCAGCTTTTATCTACTCATTGACAGAGGGAATTGTTCCAGATGAGAATGCAGATCAATTGGATAAAAATCCAATAGGGACAGGTCCATTTAGAATTGCTCAATATGATAGAGAGCAACAGTTAGTTTTAGATAGATTTGATGATTATTGGGGAGAAAAAGCAAAGGTAGATAGAGTTACAATATTTGTTGTACCAAATAATGAGACAGCATTTTTAAAACTTTTATCTGGAGAGATAAATATGCTTTCAAGAGTGGACTCTAAAAGAGTAAATGAGTTGAAAAATTTTAATAATGTTTCAGCTCCACAAAATACAGTACAAATTTTTGCTTTAAATAATGATGTTAAACCTTTTGATGATGAGAGAGTTAGAAAGGCTATAAACTTAGCAATAAATAAGGATGAGATTATAGCAGGAGTTATGGGTGGAGATGGAATTAAGTTAGAGACAAATATGAGCCCTGTGATGAATAAATTCTGTATAGATAATATTGGAGAGAAGCAGAATATAGAGGAGGCTAAAAAGTTGTTAGCTGAGAGTGGAAACTCTAACTTAACTTTTACTATAAAAGTACCTAGCAACTATCAGATGCATGTAGATACAGCTCAGATAATAGCCGAACAATTAAAAAATATAGGAGTAACTGCAAAAATAGAGACTATTGAGTGGACAACTTGGCTATCTGATGTTTATTCAGGAAGAAAGTATGAGGGAACAATAGTTGGTCTTTCAGGAAAATTGGATCCATACTCAATATTAAGAAGATATACTAGTGATTATAAGAGTAATTTCTTTAACTTCAAAGATGCTGAATATGATAAATTGATACAAAATGCTAAAGATGCTACTGCAGATGAGATAATTGTAGCAAACTATAAAAAAGCTCAAGAGATATTGAGAGATAAACAAGCAGCTATATATATAATGGATCCTAAACTTATAACAACATTGGATAAAAAGATAAGTGGTTTTGAATACTATCCATTATCATATATCAATTTTTCAAAAATGAATATAGAGGAATAAATCGGAGAGTAAGATGTATTACATAAAAAAAATATTAAAAATGGTATTTTCCATATACTTGATAGGAACAATATCTTTTCTCTTATTGGAGTTAATTCCTGGAGATCCTGCATTAGCAATATTAGGAGTTGAGAGTTCAGCTGAAGATATTGCTATCTTGAGGGAGAGTCTAGGATTGAATAAAAGTTTAGGTTTGAGATATTTAGAGTGGGGAAAGGGTGTATTGGCAGGTGATTTTGGAAATTCATTTAAGTATGGAGAGCCTGTATCACAACTGATACTAGAGAGACTACCCCTGACAATAGAGATCGCTATTATAACTGTAATAATAGTTTTAATGGTTTCCATTCCCCTCTCATTTTTTGTGCATAAGGTAAGAAGTGTAAGAGTGAAAAAGATAATAGATTTTTTAATAGGGCTCTGTATATCTATTCCTTCATTTTGGTTAGGGATATTGGTAATGTTTCTATTTAGTGTTATTTTGAGATGGTTTTCAGTGGGGTATAACAAAAGTTTTTCATCTCTTTTGTTGCCCTGCCTAGTAATAGCTATTCCAAATATAGGGGTTTTTACAAGTTATATTAAAAATAATTTGGAAGTTGAGTTGAGAGAGGAATATATAAAATATCTTTTTGTAAATGGAGTAAAAAAATTCTGGTTAAATTGTTATATTTTAAAAAATTCAATAATACCAGTAATTCCTTTGATAGGGATAATGTTAATAGATTTGATAATGGGAATTGTAATTATTGAGCAGATATTTTCTATTCCAGGAATAGGAAGGCTAATGATAACAGCAATAATAAATAGAGATCTACCACTTGTTCAAGGATTGATATTTTATACATCAGTGGTTTTAGTAGTGATCAATTTTATTATAGATATTCTATACTCTATAATAGATCCAAGAATAAGGAGTGAAAGATAATGAAAAAAGGAAAGTATTTAGTACTATTAACTATTTTTATCTTAAGTTGTATTATTTTTTATCAAGATCCTTATGCTATGAGTGAGAAAAAGATATTGTTAGGACCTACTTTAGAAAATATATTAGGCTGTGATAATTTAGGAAGAGATATATTTAGTAGGCTTGTATTGGGAAGTTTTAATACTCTCATCATCTCTTTTATCTCATCAACTTTAGCAATAACTTTTGGAGTATTGATAGGGAGTATAGCAGGTTACTATGGAAAGTTTTTAGATGGGGTGATTATGACTTTGGTAGAGGTTATAATCTCTATTCCAGGGATTCTAATAGCTCTGGGAATAATAATAATCTTAGGAACAGGATTTCACTCACTGGTAGTTGCAATTTTTGTAATATATATACCAAGATGTGTAAATGTAGTAAGAGGTCTAGTAAAAAAAGAGAAAAATATGGAGTATGTAGTAGCAGCTAAAACTTATGGTGTTAAAGATCTAAAAATAATCTATATACATATTTTACCAAATATTTTAAAGCCAATTTTAGTGGCTTTTACAACAGGATTTGCAGGAGCGATACTCACAGAGGCAGGACTGGGATATTTAGGATTGGGGATTCAACCTCCATATCCCACTTTAGGAAATATCTTAAATCAATCACAATCATATTTTTTATCAGCTCCTTGGTTTACAATAGCACCGGGAATAGCAATAATTTTTACTGTATATCAGATAAAAAAATTGGAGAAAAGAGGTAGAAAATATTGAAATTAATTGATATTAAGGATTTAAATTTAGAGATTGATGGTAAATGTTTGTTAAAAAATATAGATTTTCACATAAATTCAGGAGAGATTGTGGCTCTAGCTGGAGAATCTGGAAGTGGAAAAACTTTAACAACGAAGTTTATTTTAGGGATTTTACCAGAGAGAAGTAAGATAAATTGTAGAGTGTTTGAAAAAAATTGTGATATTGGAGCAGTCTTTCAAAATGCTTTTACCTCACTAAATCCTACAGTAAAAATAGGACATCAATTAAAAAAAATATATGAAGGTCATTTTGGCAATTCTAATAATTGGCAAGAAGAGGTAGTGGGATTATTAGAAAAACTTGGGATAAAAGAGGCTGAAAAAATACTAAAAAAATACCCTCACGAAACAAGTGGAGGGGAGAGGCAGAGAGTGGTAATAGCTGGAGCCCTCATAAGATCACCTCAACTTTTGATAGCAGATGAGGTGACTACAGCCTTAGATCTAAAGACTAAAAGAGAGGTAATAGAGCTATTTAAAGAGATTCATAAAAGTACAGGAGTATCTATACTATTTATATCTCACGATTTAGAGTCAATAAAAGATTTTGCTCAAAGGGTTTGTGTTATGTATAGAGGTGAGATTGTAGAAGAGAATAGTTGTGAAGCTATTTTCAAAGAGCAGAAACACCCATATGTAAAGAGGTTAATAGAACTGTCTAAGAGCCTTTGGATAAGGGGTGAAAAATGATACTGAAAGTTGAAAATCTATCAAAATTTTATGAGAAAAGGGGATATTTTTCTAAGGAAAAAAAGATTGTTTTGAAAAATATATCTTTTGATGTAAAAAAAGGAGAGATATTTTCAATCATAGGTCAATCTGGGGTTGGAAAATCTACCATTGGAAAGATAATCTTAGGAATAGAAAAAGAGAGTAGTGGAAATATAAAATTCTTGTCTAAAGAGCTTTCTAAAAGAGAAAAAAGAGATATTCAAATGGTGTTTCAAGATCCATATAGCTCTTTAAATCCAGCTATGAAGATAAAAGATATACTGGCTGAACCATTGAAAGCAAATGGGATTATAGAGAGAAAAGAGATAGAGAGTTTAGTCAAAAATACTCTATATGAGGTTGGATTGAGTGAAGAGTATGAGAATAAATATCCCAATGAATTGAGTGGAGGACAGCGTCAGAGAGTAGTTATAGGGTGTGCAATAATACTGAAACCTAAATTAATAGTGTGTGATGAACCAGTGGCTTCTCTAGATTTGGCAGTTCAGAAACAGATTTTAGATTTGATAAAGAAGATAAATAGAGAGAATGGAATAACATTTATATTTATCTCTCATGATTTGGGAGTGGTTTATAATATTTCAGATAGAGTTATGGTACTTTACAAGGGAGAGATACAGGAGATAACAGAGGTAGAGGAGTTTTTCTCCAAGCCTAAAAGTGAGTATGGGAAATATCTTTTAGAGGGAATACGTTGATCCATAGAGTAAAAAGAAGTTGATTTACAGGTGAACTGATAGATCAACTTCTTTGTTTTTTTATCTTAGATTTCTATAAAGAGATAGAGCAAATATTGTTTTCATATCTTGAGAAATATCTTCAACCTCTTCTAGAGAGAACCACTCTCCAACCAAATCCTCACCTTCATCTAATTTTAAAGCCTCTGGAAGGATTGAGTCATCTTTTAATTGGATAATATAGATATATAGTTTCTCTTGAGTATATCCAGGAGAGACAGTTAAAGGTTTTTTAGGGGTATAAAGGATATTATAACTATCTGGAAGATATCCAGTCTCCTCTTCAATCTCTCTATAGAGAGTATTTATCTCACTCTCACCATTTTCAATTAAACCAGCAGGAATTTCATACATCTCTCCAGCTATTCCAGGTCTATACTGTTTTACAAGAAGAGTTTTATCTCCACTTGCATTTAAAACAAGTGCTGCAATTGCATTTTGCTTAATTAAGTATTCCAATGTTGTACCAGTAGTCGGATGTTTTTCAACAGCGATTTTTAAAAATTTTAAATCTTCAGTATTCATAACTAATCTCCTTTATTCATTCTTTCTCTTTCCTCTATTATAGCATCATAAATCTGTTTTTTTCTTTTTAAATATTTTAATCTCTCTTTGTCTTTACGATCCTTAATCATCTCCATGATTGGTAGTAAAAATCCAGCTACAATTCCAGCTGAAAATCCATTGTTATAGAGGTTAAGTCCACCATGTACAGAACCTATACTTTGCACTACAGCTAGGTGTAACCAACCAGCAATAACTCCCCAGACAACACCATATACTCCAGCTACAGGAGCTAAAGATGTTCCAAATAGTGCAGAGAGAGCAATTGTAAAACCATTTGTAGAACTTCCCCAACCAGCTAGATAAACACCTAAAAGAATTGGTATTGTATTTTTAAAGTGTTTTCCATAGGCTGAAAATCCAACTACTGTTAGAATACCAGCAAGTAGCGGACCGTTTAGTGTCTCTTTTAAAAGAAGTACAAATATAGTGGCAACAAAACCCATTACCCCCATATTGATAAATGTTAAACCATAACCATATTTTTTTACAAAATCTGATTTCAGTCCACTATCTTTTAGAAGAGTTGTATATCCTTTAAAGGAACTCTCATTTATAAAAAATCCAATTATAATTAGAGTTAAAAATATTGAACCACAGATTATTTTCAGTGCTAAATCATACTCAGTGGAGATAATTCTCTGAGGAGTGATTGTAAAATTAAATAGTTTTAAAATCGAGGTTATAACTGCTCCAAGAATACCACCTGTAAAACCAAGATTATAGAGGTTCAGTCCCTCATGGAATCCAGCCATTTTTTTAGCTAGTGGAGTTACTATAAATCCGATAATGATACCGAGAGCTATAGCATTAATATATGATGTATCGGTTGTGTCAACTCTGAATGCCACCTCACTTACAAATGGAGCTAAGGCACTTGTAAAGGAGATTGTGACAAAGATATCCTTAAAATCAATATGCTCATATATGCTATAGAGAATACCTCCGAGATAGAATGGTAAGATATTTAAAATATTCTTTCCAAAGAAAGAGAAACCAAAAACTGTGAAAAAAGAAGCAATTAGAAGCCCATTTATCTCAACTTTAAGTAACCTAGATAGAGTAAAATTAAATAGAAAAATTAAAAATGCATTGAGAAAGGCAGCTCCTATTCCACCAATAACTAGAAAATCTGTAATTAAAATTGCAGGAGAGGCTATTATTCTTAATATACCTGAGATAACATTCTCCCGCTCATAAAAAACATAAGCAGAAAAACCTAGAATAATAAGTCCAATAAGTAATATAGATATAAACTCAATTTTTTTAAGTCGATTTTTATTAAAATTATCCATTAAACCTCCTTTCTATCTAGTCTCTTAATTAGATATTATTATTTTTTATATTAAAAGTCAAACAGGAATTTATAGATATTGTTTCAATTTTAAGAAAAATATTATAAAATATAGATATGGAAGATTTAAAAAAATATTATATTTATGTATTGAGATGTAAAGATTCCTCTCTATATACAGGAATAACTACTGATATGGAGAGAAGATATAGAGAACATATGGAAAAAAGAGGGGCTAAATATACAAAAAGTAGAGGAGTAGAGAGAGTAGAATTATATTTTATTTGTTATGGGAGAGGAGATGCTAGTAGAGTTGAATACTTTTTTAAACATTTAAAGAAAGAAAAAAAAGAGGAATTAATCCTTGATTTTACTAAACTAGAAGAGTGTATTGAAAAAAAATTAAAAATAAAAATAAAAAAATGTTGACACAAAATAAAAAATATGATAATATAATACATGTTCTGAAACGCAAAAGCGTTCTACATAAATGCCTGGATGGCGGAACAGGTAGACGCACAGGACTTAAAATCCTGTGGTATTTAGTTACCGTGCCGGTTCGATTCCG
>NZ_JBEFNA010000043.1 GCF_040199715.1 Fusobacterium sp. SYSU M8D902 | reverse complement strand
GAGCGGGAAACGAGGGTCGAACTCGCGACATTCAGCTTGGAAGGCTGACGCTCTACCAACTGAGCTATTCCCGCAGACAAGAATAATAATATCATATTATATATTTTTTGTCAAACATTTTTTTATCTTTTTTTTAAATTTTTTTCACTTTTTTATAAAAACCCTTTATTTTCAATAGTTTTTACTATTTTTTTATTATAAATTTTTCCTTTAATATCTCTTTTAAGCAATATACAAATCTAACTTTTTTATTCATATAAAGAGGAATTAAATACTGTTTTTTATCTACAGTTATAACATCTAACATAGTTTCTAGATTTTTTCCTATCTTTCCCTCTTTCATAGTACAACTCTCTATCTCATCCAAATTTATCTCTGTTTTCATAAATTTCATTTTTCTATTTACTCTATCAATAGCTATTTTATAACTAAATGTTCCTTTAAGCTGTTTAAATCCAATATAAAGGAATATCACTCCAAACCCTACTCTTACTATACCTTCACCCAATCTAGCCATATACATTTGAAATAAAGCGATCAGAATTAGTGGTATTCCTATTCCTAACCCTACAACTATCTTCTTTCCTTCATTTGAGAAGTTTTCAACATCTTTTAACTCAAATTTTGCCCCTTCAACTTTTTTTACAAATTCCTCATAAAATATCATTTTTATCATCCTTTCCTATACAAAAGGCGACCAAGAATTTAAAATATTTTTTTGGTCGCCTAATAATTAATAACTTTATTTTACTAAATGACTGATCTTCTCATCTTTAAAATCTAAGTTATGTACAGAGTTTATATATCTTATTGTCTTACTTTTTCCTCTTACAACTAGAGTTTGAGTTCTAGCTATATTTCCTTTTCTTTTGATTCCCTCTAAAAGATCTCCACTTGTAATTCCTGTAGCTGAGAATATTACCTCATCATCTTTTACAAGATCATCTAGTTTTAAAACATCTCCAACTCTTAATCCCATCTGCTCACATCTAGTTTTTTCATAGTTAGATATCTTATCATTTTCTAAAGTTACACCTTTTACTTCACTTCTAAGTTTTAATCTAGCTTGCATATCTCCACCTAAAGCTCTTATAACTGCAGCTGAGATTACCCCTTCTGGTGCTCCTCCTATACCGTATAGGATATCCACATCTGAATCAACTATACAAGTTAAGATTGATCCTGCTACGTCTCCATCAGGTAGAGCATATACTTTTATTCCTAATTTTTGTAAATCTTTTATTATCTGTGTATGTCTAGGTTTATCTAAAACAACTACCATCATATCTCTTAAATCTTTATTCAATACTTTTGCAACATTATTTATATTGTCTATAAGAGGTTTTTCTAAGTCAATAGCTCCCTTTGCCTCTGGTCCAACTATTAATTTCTCCATATACATATCTGGAGCTTTTAGGAAACTTCCTTTATTTCCTACTGCAAGAACTGTAATTGCATTTGCTTGTCCTTGAGCAGTCATTCTTGTTCCCTCTACTGGATCTACAGCTATATCTACTAGTGAACATCCATCTAGAGTCTCTCCCTCTTCAATCTCATCTTCTGGTTGAGTTGCTCTTCCTACTCTCTCACCAATATAAAGCATTGGAGCCTCATCTATCTCACCCTCTCCAATTACTATCTCTCCATCAATTGAGATTCTGTTAAGCATTGTTCTCATAGCATCTACTGCTGCTTGGTCAGCTGCCTCTTTATCTCCTCTACCTACCCATTTGTGAGCGGCTAAAGCTGCTGCTTCTGTTACTCTAGCAAATTCTAGTGCTAATTCTCTTTTCATACTCTCCTCCTAATTATACTTTATGTTAATTTTTTATAAACCTGTATATCTCTTCATTCTCTTTTACCATCTGAAGTCTATTTCTAGCGATACTCTCCCTTTGAAAATCATCTTCTAGGTTATCTATCTTATTATTATAATCCTCTATTTTCAGTTTTGTTTTCTCTATCTTCTCATTTAACTCTATCTGTTCCTTTTTTAACTTCTCTATTTTTACAAAACTCCTATATATATAGGGTACAAAATAGTAGAGATTTAAAAGTATGATTAAAAATAGAAAAAACTTTAAAACATTCCGTCCATTCATAAGACTACTCCTCTATCTTATTCTCTCTTAGAGTCTCCTTTTTCAAACTTTGTAATTTTTTACTTATCATTCTTTTAGCTATTGGAGAGATTTTATCAACAAATAGAACAGCCTCTAAATGATCAAACTCATGTTGCATAATTATAGCTAGAAAACCTTCTACTTCCTCAGTTACCTCTTCTCCCTTTTCATTCATATACTCAACTCTAATCTTCTCTGGTCTCTGTACCTTCTTATATATTCCAGGTACACTCAAGCACCCCTCTTCACACTCTATCAAATTTTCAGTTAAAGGAGTTATTACAGGATTTATTACCTTTCTTACCACTCCATCTCCCTGATCACACACGAATATTCTCTTTGAGATCCCCACTTGAGGAGCTGCAAGTCCTACTCCCTTAGTCTCATACATAGTCTCAACCATATTGTCTAAGATTTCCAATATCTCATCATCTATCTTTTCAACCTTCTGAGCCACCTCTCTCAGTATTGGATCTCCATACTTTCTTATTTCATAAATCATCTATTTTTTCACCTCTATAAATTTTATCATATCAAATTAATTGGATCAATATCTACCACTATTCTAATTTTATCATTTTTTTCATATTTTGTAAGCTTTAATTTTAATTTCTTTTTAAATTTATTGATCTCTTTCAAATTTCCCTTTACAAAAATATTGTGTCTATACCTATCTTTTACTTTGTACACCATACTTCTCATAGGTCCGTAGAGTTCTACCTCATCTGATTTTATATCCTCATATAGATCCTTCACAAACTCCTCAACATACCTCTCATACTTAGAGGATATTCCTATATTTATAGTTTTTGAAAAAGGTGGATACTCCAACAGCTCTCTATTTCCTATCTCACTCTCATAGAATCCCTCATAATCACTGTTTTTTACCTTTTCAAATACTGGGTGTTCCTCCTGATAAGTCTGTACTATTACCTTTCCTTTTTTCTCTCCTCTCCCAGCTCTTCCAGCCACCTGAACTACCAGTTGAAATGTCTTTTCTCCAGCTCTAAAATCTGGAAAGTTAAGAATTGTATCTGCATTTACAACTCCTACCAATGTTACATTTGGAAAGTGTAATCCTTTTGATATAAGTTGCGTTCCTACCATTATATCATACTTTTTATTTAAAAAATCATAATACATCTTCTCAAAAAAATCTCTATCCTTTGACATCTCAGAATCTACCCTTATTACTCCCACATCAAAGTATTTCTTTATCTCTTCCTCTACTCTCTCTACTCCCTTTCCACTATGAACTAAATTTTTACTTCCACATTTGCTACAATGTCCTGTATATCTCTTTACCTTCCCACAGTAGTTACACTTCAATACACCTTGACTTGAGTAATAGCTATACTTTATAGAGCAATGGTCACACTCCTCTACATGCCCACAATCTTTACATTGGACATATGTTGAATATCCCTTTCTATTGAGTAACAATAATACCTGCTCCCCTTTTAAAAGAGTCTTTCTTATCTCATCTAACAATTTTTTGCTAAAGTAGAGACTCTCCTCTTTTTTCATATCCACAATCTCTATATCTGGAAGAACAGCTTCATTATAACGTTTTTTTAATTCTAAGAGTTTAAATATCCCCATCTGTGCATAGTAATAACTCTCTACTGAAGGGGTAGCCGATCCCAATATCAATTTTGCCCCCTCTAATTCTGCTCTTTTCAAGGCTACCTGTTTGGCATTATATCTAGGGTTATTATCCTGCTTATAAGTTGTCTCATGCTCCTCATCTAAAAATATATAACCTAAATTTTGCACTGGAGCAAATATTGCTGATCTTACTCCCAGAACTATTTTTTTCTGTCCTGTATAGATATTATACCACTCTTTAGCCCTCTCACTCTGCGTCAATTTACTATGTAAGATAGCTATATTCTCTCTGAACTCCCCTTTGAATCTATCTATCATCTGAGGAGTTAAAGATATCTCTGGAACTAAGAATATACTACCCTTTCCAGCTTTAAATCCAGATTTTATTATACTGATATACACCTCAGTCTTTCCAGATCCAGTGATACCTTTTAATAGATAATACATATCTTCACCTGATAAAACACTGTTTTTAGCTCTCTCCTGTTCATCATTTAGTATTTTATCTCTATTCTCTATCTCACTTTCAACTTGATACTCCTCTTTTTCCTCTTCCTGTTTCATCAGTTTTTCCAATCTCAGATCCCCTGATTTAACAAGTTTTTCTAGATATTTTTTAGAAAAATTTTTCTCAAGTATCTCATCTCTAACCAACTCTCTCTGCTTAAAATACTCGAATATATCTCTATCCAAAACACTCTCTATATTTGAATTTTTATAATTTAATCTTATACTGTTTTTTCCATGCCTTTCAAGTAATTCATCTTTTAAATACTCATTGATCTTATCCAATCCAAACTTTTTAGTCAGAGTTGGTTTTCCAACAGTTACTTTTTTTACAAAATACTCTCTCATCTCTTCATCTACTATCTCATCATTTACAAACTCAAATATATCTCTAGGAAAATAGTATCTCTCATATTTTATGCTCAAACCACTTGGAATTGCAGCTGTAATAACTTGATCATAAGTACTCATATAGTAATTTTTTATCCAGATTAAAAGCTTTATATACTTCTCATCTAATTTTATAGAGTTTTCCAATAATCTTATTATGGGTAAAACTTCAAAATCCTTCTCCTCATCACTATCTCTTGCTATTATAAGACCTGTTCTCTCTTTTTTTCTAAAAGATACAACTACTCTATCCCCTATAGAATATCTATCATCTGTATCTGCATAAGTATAGAGTTCTCTTGTATTGTCCACATATATCTTATAATATCTCATATCTGCTCCTATTCTAAAATTATTTTAATCTCCTTCACCTTTTCTAAAGATGCTCCCGGTTTTGGAAATTGATCTTTTACCAATCCAACTCCTGATACTTTTACCTCTATATCTGTATCTTTAAAAATATAGATTACATCTTTTGGATTTATTCCAGTCAAGTCTGGCATTACAACATCATTTAATGCTTCTTGCTGTATCTTCTCAAAACTCTCAACCTTAGATATACTTGAAATATTGTCTGAGAGAATATTTTTACTCTTGCTTATTCTTCTCACTATATCACCAAATACAGGGGCTGCTGTTGCTCCTCCAAATTTCTCATATATAGTTTCTCCTTTAGGTTTTAAAAACATTACTAAGATTGTATATCTAGGCTTATCTACTGGGAAAAATCCTATAAAAGATGATAGGTAATTCTCTTTTAAATATCCACCTCTCGTACTCAATTGGGCAGTTCCTGTTTTTCCACCAACTCTATAACCTATTACCTCTCCTCTTTTAGCTGTTCCCTCTGAAACTACCTTTTCCAACATCTCTTTCATCTCTTTAGACAGCTCTTCAGATATTGTTCTACCCCTTACAGTAGGAAGATTTCTCCTTACAACTACTCCATTTTCATCAGTTATCTTATTAACTAAGTATGGTTTATATAGTATTCCTCCATTTATCAATGATGAAAATGCTACAGCCATCTGAATAGGTGTCACTACTATTCCCTGTCCAAAAGACATTGTACTCTTCTTCAATCCATCCCATCTCTTGTATGGAGTAGTATATGGTTTTATCTCATTTGGAAAATCTATACCTGTCTTCTCATAAAGTCCAAATTTTTTTAAATAGTTCTCAAACTCCTCATTAGTAAATCTATCACCTATCATTACCATACCGACGTTACTAGATTTTTTTAAGACCTCCTCTGTAGTGAGTACTCCCTTAGTTCCACGACTGGCTTCTCTAATTGTATGTCTATACTTCTTTATAGTTCCATCACCAATATCAAATTTTGTATTTCTTTTAATTAATCCAGCATCTAATGCTGATGCAACTATTAAAGGTTTAAATATTGATCCTGGCTCCATCTGGTTTTGAAATATAGGATTTCTCAGAGCTTTATCCTTGTATATTGTGTGATAAGATGTTGCCAATACCTTTCCAGTATTAGGATCCAATATCACTCCATAGGCTTCTTCAGCTTTAGAAGATATAAACTTTTTCCCTAACTCCTCATTTAAAATATATTGAATATCATTATCTATCGTTGTATGCAGATTT
Source organism: Fusobacterium sp. SYSU M8D902 (assembly GCF_040199715.1). Taxonomy (NCBI): domain Bacteria; kingdom Fusobacteriati; phylum Fusobacteriota; class Fusobacteriia; order Fusobacteriales; family Fusobacteriaceae; genus Fusobacterium; species Fusobacterium sp. SYSU M8D902. The sequence continues at coordinate 3,013 of NZ_JBEFNA010000043.1, read as the reverse complement.
TTACCATCAAGATTTGTCCTTATATTATCTTGAGAGAAGGGAAGTTTTATCCTTCTATTTTTTGTATAAATATTTTGCCTTTTTATACTTATCTCTCTCAAATACCTCTCATACTGTTTCTCTAATCCAAATACCCCTATTTTTTCAAAACTAGATTTTTGTGTATATCCTATGAATCCTATTAAATTCTTATACACATCACTTTTATAATATGTCCTTCTTATACTTCTATCAAACTGTATCTCATTTGCTGTAAGTTTATACTCCCTTGCTACATCTCTAATCTCCTCTTTTTCTCTCTCACTCAAGTTTTTAGCAACTACCTTGTATCTCTTTCCAGCTTTGTAAGCTTCATCAAGTTCTTTCAATATCTTACTCTTTTTCTTCTTTAAAAAAGGTTTATCCAGTATTTTTTCTATCCCAATTATAGTACTCTCTCTATCATATAAAGCACTTGGATTTACTCCAAACATATATATATTTTGGTTAAATGCCAAACTTTTTCCAGAATTATCATATATATCTCCCCTATTTCCATAGAGAATATCATTTCTCTTAATCTGACTCTTTACCTTCTCATCATACATTGTTTTGTTAAATATCTGAATGTATACCAATCTTACCACTACTAATAAAACCAAAAAAAGAATGATATTTGCTGACAACATTGCTCTTTGATTAAAGTTATTGGTTCTAGTATACTCCTTCTTTTTAGCAAAAATATATAAAAAATAAAAAAACAGTAAAAATAAAAAGATAACTAAAAGATAAATCTTATAATATATTGCCACTCCAAAGCCAATTATATTAGCCAATAAGGAAAATAATTTTATATACCTCACTTGAACTCCTCCACTAATTTTCTCACTTATTTAATTATAACAAATTTTATGAGTTCTTGTTATCTTTTTTTAATGAAAATGTAAAAAGGTGTCTCAAGCAAAAGCCATTGACACCTTTATCTTATATTTTATTCGTGATGGTTTCCACAGTTACATTTGTGTTCCTTGTCTTTATGATCATGTCCACCACAACCACAACTACCAGAACTACACTTTCCACCATCTCCACAACTACACCCTTCACCTTTAAAAGTTCTCAATAAACTTCTAATTGCAAAGAATCCAATCACGGCTATTATAGCTATTAAAATTGCTGTTTTCATAAAATCTCTCCTTTCATTAGAGATCTTTAAATATTAAAAGAATAATTTTCCAATTTGGAATATCAATGTTGAAACAACATATGGTACTACTAACATTATTCCAACTACTTTTCCTAAATATCCCCAACCGAATTCATGTTTTATTGCTCCTAATGTAGCAACACAAGGTACTACTAATAGAATGAACGCCATAAATGAGTAAGCTCTTAATGGAGCAAGTTCATCATTTGGCCATAGGTTAGCTGTTGCTTTAACTATTCCTCTTCCCTCTTCCTCTATCTCATCAGCTTCTGGAGTAGCAAATAATCCTTCAACATCTAGACTTAGCATTCCCATTACTGAATCTTTTACAGCTCCACCAAGTCCTTTTATTTGCTCTGTTAAATCTTGAGTGAAAGTAGTCTCTTCAGTTACCTCTTCTGCCTCTTCGCTCTCCTCTAATGGTAGGGCTTGAGCTAGGAATCCTACTACTACCTCTTTTGCTGCAATACTAGGTGGGATAGCTGCTACAGTTTCCCATCTGTCTCCAAATCCTGTAGGTTTCATTATTGGAGCAAATGCATGTCCAAATTTAGCTATATATGATGTATTTGAATCTCCATTATTTGGGAAGTATGTTAATGCCCATAAGATCATCATAATTCCTAAGATTACAGTTCCTGCTCTCTTAATATAATCAAATACTCTTAACCAAGTTGAGTTTAATATAACTTTTAAACTAGGAATTCTATATGGTGGTAACTCTATTAATAATGCTTTATTCTCTGACTTGAATCCTTTTACATTCTTTAATACAAGTCCAACTAATATAGCCACTATAATTCCTAATAGATATATAGATACTACAACTAATCCTCCTTTAGCTCCAAAGAAAGCTGCTGTAAATAATCCATAAACTGGTAATCTAGCTCCACAAGACATGAATGGTGACATTGCTGCTGTCATCTTTCTTGAACTTTCATCTTCCATTGTTCTTGTAGCATAGATTGCTGGTACTGTACATCCAAATCCTACTACCATTGGAACAAATGATTTTCCGTTTAATCCCAATCTTCTCATAATCTTATCCATTAAGAAAGCAACCCTTGACATATATCCACTCTCTTCTAAGATCGCTAAGAAGAAGTATAAGAACATCATAACAGGAACGAATGTAAGAACTCCTCCTACTCCTCCTACTATACCATCTGTGATTAATGAACTTAACCAATCTGGTGTTCCCTCTACTAACTTACCTACATATTTACCTACAAAGTCACCAAAGAATCCATCTATCCAATCTATGAAAGGAGCACTTCCGTTGAATACAAACGCCATAACTCCAGCCATAATCAATAGGAATAAAGGTAATCCTAAAACTCTATTTAATAGTATCTTATCCACTTTATCAGTAAAATCTAGTCTTGATTTTATTGATGTTGTAAATGTTTTTGCTAAAACTCCATTAACTGCTCCATATCTTTGCTCAGCTAATATAGTCTCACTGTCATTGTCATACTTATCTTCTAATTTTAGTATTCTCTCTTCAAATTTTCCAGTTACATCTATATTGAATTTTGTTTTTAACTTTTCGATTAAGTGACTATCTCTCTCTATTAGCTTTATAGCTATATACTCTGCTGAATATACTTTTAAAGCTTCTGAGTAGCTCTTATCTTCTTTTATCTCTTTTACAATCTCTTTTACTAGAGCGGTTGTTCCCTCATCAAATGGTAGTGAAAACTCTATATCTTTCTTCTTCTTAGCTATTTCTAGAGCTTTGTCCATCAAATCTGTTATTCCTGTTTTCTTTAGAGCTGAAACAGGTACAGCCTTTACTTCCATAAAGTTTTCAAATTGATCTAGATC
>NZ_JBEFNA010000042.1 GCF_040199715.1 Fusobacterium sp. SYSU M8D902 | reverse complement strand
GGGTGTAGCTCAGTTGGTTAGAGCGCATGCCTGTCACGCATGAGGTCGCGAGTTCGACCCTCGTCACTCCCGCCATTTATTCAAAAGATATATATTGAGGAAAGAAGGATATACTGAGGTATGTCTATTTTTATTTTCAGAGGAGGATTAAAAAATGTCGACTATAATGAATATAATTTGGCTTTTCTTAGGAGGATTAGTATTGTCTTTTGAGTGGATAATAGCAGGTGTACTATGTATTATCTTTATAATAACAATCCCTTTTGCTAGAGGTTGCTTTGAGATGGCAGGTTCTTGTCTTACTCCATTTGGAAAAAGAGTTGTCTTAAAAAGTAGCTTTGGAGAGCCAGCAAGACCAATAACAGCTTTCTTATGGATAGTATTTGCAGGAATATGGTTAGCGATTTCACACTTAGTAATAGGGTTTGCACAATGTTGTACAATAATAGGTATACCTTTAGGAATACAGAATTTTAAATTAGTACAAGTAGCTTTTAACCCATATAAATATACATTGAAATAATTTATAGTGTTAAACTAGGGGTTTAGTTTATATAAAAATTAAAAGAAGAGGAGTATGGATAAATGACTCCTCTTTTTTCTATCTAATTATAGAAAAAAATGATATAATGTTAATGTAAAAGTTGAAGATAGGAGTAGAGATTCAGAGATGGTAATAAAAGAGAGCTTAGTAGTAAACGCTAATGAAGATGATAAAGGAAAAAGAATAGATAAATTTTTAAATGAGTTAATAGAGGATGCTACAAGATCCTATATTCAAAAAATTATAGATAATGGACTTGTAGAGATTCAAGGAAAAAAGATCACAAAGAGTGGAAATAAGCTAAAAGGAAAAGAGGTTATAACTGTTAACATACCTGAAGATGAGGTGTTAGATCTGATTCCAGAGGATATCCCATTAGATATTATCTATGAGGATAGTGATATTGTAGTTATAAATAAGAGTCCTAACTTAGTTGTTCACCCAGCTCATGGAAATTATTCAGGAACTTTAGTAAATGCACTTTTATACCATGTAAAAGATCTTTCTACAATAAATGGGGTAATCAGACCTGGTATAGTCCACAGATTGGATAAAGATACAAGTGGAGTAATAGTAGTGGCTAAGAATGATGAGGCTCATGGAAGATTGTCAGAGATGTTTAAAGAAAAAACATTGGAAAAAACCTATGTTTGTATAGTAAAAGGGATATTTAAAGAGAAGAGTGGAAGGATAGAAACTCTAATTGGTAGAGATCCAAGAGATAGAAAGAAGATGGCTGTAGTTCAAGAGAATGGGAAAAATGCCATATCTAATTATGAAGTATTAGATGAGAGTAAGAATCACTCTCTAGTTAGAGTTAGGATAGAGACAGGAAGAACACATCAAATAAGAGTTCATATGAAGTATCTAAACCACCCAATATTAGGTGACAGTACATATGGAAATGAGAGTGAAGGGATAAAAAGACAGATGCTACATGCATATAGCTTAAACTTTACTCATCCTACAAAAAATACTAAGATGTTGGCAGTGGCAGATTTACCAGAGGATTTTAAAAGAGCTGCAAAGCACGTAGGATTAGATATTTCTAAGATAGAAAGTGAGAAAAGAGATGGAGAATAATTTACTTTATCAATTTGATTTAGAAAAGGGAAAAGAGATAATTGGTGTAGATGAAGCTGGACGTGGACCATTAGCTGGACCAGTTGTAGCAGCAGCGGTAAAGTTGAAAAGCTATTCAGAGGAGTTACAAGAGATAAATGACTCAAAAAAATTAACTGAGAAAAAAAGAGAGAGACTTTTTGATAAGATAATGGAGAGCTTTGAGGTTGGAGTTGGAATAGCAACACCTCAAGAGATAGATGAGATAAACATACTTAATGCCACTTTTTTAGCTATGAGAAGAGCTATAGAGGAGCTAAAAAATAAAGTTGGGGCAGATGATGTATTGATACTTGTTGATGGAAATTTCAAAATTAGAGAGTATGAGGGGAAGCAGGAAGCTGTAATAAAAGGAGATGCTAAAAGTTTAGCTATAGCAGCAGCTTCAATAATAGCCAAAGTAACCAGAGATAGAATCTTAGTGAACGAAGCAGAAAAATATCCTGAATATAACTTTGAAAAGCATAAGGGATATGGAACAAAAGCTCATAGAGAGGTTTTAATAAAACTTGGCCCTACTCCAATTCATAGAAAAAGTTTTTTAAAGAAAATACTTGGAACAGATGAAAACAACTAAAGAGATTGGGGATATCTATGAAAAAAAAGCAGAGAATATTTTACTTTCACATGGATATCAGATCTTGGAAAAAAATTATAGGGTCAAGGGTGGAGAGATAGATATAATAGCTGAAAAAGACGGGACTATTGTATTTGTTGAAGTAAAGTATAGAAGTAATCTAAAGTTTGGCTATGGTATAGAAGCAGTAGATTTAAGAAAAATTAGAAGAATTTATAGAGCAGCTAAAATTTATTTAACATTGAATAGAGAGTATTCCAGTAGAGTTAGATTTGATTGTATAAGTTTTTTGGAGGAAAAAATAACTTGGACAAAGGATATAGCGTGGGGTGATGAAATTGGATTTTAGATGTATGAAGTGTGGTAGTGAGAGATACCAAGTAAAAACTACTGTTATCCCAGAGAAAAACCCAGGATTAAAATTGGAGATAGGAACTTACTATCTAAAAACTTGCCTTGATTGTGGATATACAGAGATATATTCAGCTAAGATAGTAAATTTGGAGAAAGATGATAAGAAAAAAGTTTGTCCAGAGTATTAAAGAGTTGATTTTTTCTCAGAGATGTCCAATTTGCTTAAGATCAAATAGTGATTCTCACTACATCTGTTTTGAGTGTTATAGAGATTTGAAGAGAAAAGGTAGTCTAAAGAATATAGAAAACTATTACTACCTTTACTATTATGATGAGAGCATAAAGAGATTAATAGCTGATTTTAAGTTGAAAAATAGAAAAAGTTTGGGAAAAGAGATAGCACTTTTAATGAAAAAACCACTGAACTCTCTTATAGGTGAAAAAAATGTAGATATTGTCTTACCAGTACCAATAAGTAAGGCAAGAGAGAGGGAGAGAGGCTTTAATCAGGTTGAAGAGTTATTAGAAGAGTGTGAGATCTCATATGAAAAGGTGTATAGAGAGAAAAATACTGAACATATGTATAAGTTTTTAAATGAAGAAAAGAGAAAAGAAAATATATATAAAGCATTTCAAAATAAGGGATTAGATTTGAATGGGAAAACTATACTGATAGTAGATGATATTGTAACTACTGGAAGTACAATTAAAGAGATGATAAAAGAGTTAACTAAGAAGAGTACTCCAAAACAGATATATATTTTTTCTTTTGCAGTTTCAAAAATTTTTAAACCATAGAGTAGAGAAGTAAGGAGTAAAAATGGAGTTATATGTAGACAATAAAAAAATGGAGCTAAAACAGAAACGGTTTAAAAGTTTTGGTAGAATGGTAAGTGAGATAAATAAACAGTTAACATTAGACAATAAGGTTCCATATAAATTCTATGTGAATGGAGAAAAATTAAGAGATAATACAATTATAAATCTAAAGGATTTAAAATTGGTAGAGGTAATAACAAAGACAGAGGGAGAGATGCTACTAGACTCAATAATGAGAGCTAAAGAGCAGATAGATCTATTTTTTGAAGTATTTGACGAAGATGATTCTGATAAAAAAGTAGCAATAGAGATCAGTGAGATAGAGATAATTGAGAGAGGAATATTTTTAAGATGGTTCTATAATTTACTGTTACTTATGAAGTCAAGTGGAGATTTGGACTTTGTGTACAGTGATTTTGATGATTATATAAATGATTTTGAACAGGAGATGCAGGAAGCTGAGAAAGCTTATGATGCTCAAGACTATGAAACTTTTGTTGAGATGTTGGAATTTTCTATCGGAGATCTGTTAAAGGATTTTTATGAAAATGCCGAAAATTACTATATGGATATTATAGATGAGCAAAATCGTAAAAGATTGCCCAATTAAGAGTTAGTAAGTGATCAATGTAATATTTGAAAATTGACAATTACTATGATAATATTTAGAATGAGAATAATATAATAAATTGCACATGGAGGTAAAATCATGAGAACAAATGTAATCGCTGGAAACTGGAAAATGAATAAAACAAATGCAGAAGCAGTAGAGATGCTTACTGAATTAAAAGGATTAGTAAAAGATGTAGAGGGAGTAAAAGTAGTAATCGGAGCTCCATTTACAGCTCTATCAGATGCTGTAAAAGCTGTTGAAGGAAGTAATGTTGAGATAGCAGCAGAAAACGTATATCCTAAATCATCAGGAGCTTATACTGGAGAGGTTTCACCTTTAATGTTAAAAGCAATAGGTGTAAAATATGTAATATTAGGACACTCAGAGAGAAGAGAGTACTTTTGTGAATCAAATGAATTTATAAATGAAAAGGTAAAAGCTGTACTTGCTGCAGGAATGACACCTATCCTATGTATAGGAGAGAAATTAGAAGATAGAGAAGCTGGAAGAACAGCACAAGTAAATGAAACTCAAATCAGAGAGGGATTAAAAGATATAACTGCTGAAGAAGCTAAAAATATAATCGTAGCTTATGAGCCAGTTTGGGCAATAGGAACAGGAAAAACTGCTACTCCAGAGATGGCACAAGAGACTCATAAAGAGATAAGAGAAGTATTAAGATCTATGTTTGGTGCAGTTGCAGATGAGATGGTAATTCAATATGGTGGATCAATGAAACCTGAAAATGCAGTAGAATTATTAGCTCAAGCAGATATTGATGGTGGATTAATAGGAGGAGCTTCTTTAGAGGCAGCTTCATTTGCTAAGATAGTTTTAGCTGCTAAATAGTAGGAAGTAGGAGGAGTAAAAAATAATGAAAAAACCAGTAATGTTAATGATACTAGATGGTTGGGGAATAAATAAGCACCCAGAGCAAAAAAATGCTATAGTTGCTGCTAACCCTGAGAATTTCTATAATTTAATGAAAGAGTATCCTCATTCAGAATTACAAGCTTCTGGAGAGGCAGTAGGACTACCTGAAGGACAGATGGGTAACTCAGAAGTTGGACACTTAAACATAGGATCAGGAAGAGTAATATATCAACCATTAGTAGAGATTTCAAAAGATATAAGAGAGGGAACAATATATAATAACCCTGTTTTAAAAGAGGCTTTTGAATATGCAGTAAAAAATGGTAAAACAGTTCATTTTGGTGGATTGTTATCAAATGGTGGAGTACACTCTCACATAGAGCATCTATATGGACTTTTAGCTATGGCTAAAAAATATGGAGTAAAAGCATATGTACATGCATTTTTAGATGGAAGAGATACTGCTCCAAAATCTGCAGAAGGATTTATAAAAGAGTTAGAAGCAAAAATGTCAGAGATTGGAGAGGGGAAAATAGCTACTCTTTCAGGAAGATATTATGCTATGGATAGAGATAAAAACTGGGATAGAGTAAAACTTGCTTATGATGCAATAGTATTAGGAGAGGGAAATAAAGCTGAATCTGCTGTACAAGCTATAGAGACATCATATGCTGAAGGAAAAACTGATGAGTTTGTTGCTCCAACAGTAGTAGATCCTCAAGGATTAGTTAAAAAAGGAGATGTGTTTATAAACTTCAACTTTAGACCAGACAGAGCTAGAGAGATAACAAGAGCATTGAATGATAAAGATTTTACTGGATTTGAGAGAGAGTATATGGATATAAAATACTACTGTATGCGTCAATATGATGCTACAATAGATGCTCCAGTAATATATGGAGAAAAGGAGATAACTAATACTTTTGGTGAAATCTTATCAAAGGCTGGATTAAAACAATTAAGAACTGCTGAAACTGAAAAATATGCTCACGTAACTTTCTTCTTCAACGGTGGAAAAGAGGAGCAATTTGTAGGTGAGGATAGAAAATTAGTGGCTTCTCCAAAGGTAGCAACTTATGATCTACAACCTGAGATGTCAGCTTGTGGAGTAACAGAGGGACTTATGGAAGCTCTAGATTCTGGAGAGTATGATGTAATAGTAGTTAACTATGCTAACCCAGATATGGTAGGACATACAGGAGTATTTGATGCTGCTGTTGCCGCTGTAAAGAAAATAGATAGATGTGTAGGAAAAGTATCTAAAAAAGTTTTAGAGCTTGGAGGAACACTATTAATTACAGCTGACCATGGAAATGTAGAGTTAATGGAAGATCCAGAAACACACATTCCATTTACAGCTCACACAACAAACAATGTACCATTTATTTTAGTTTCTGATAAATATAAAAACTGTAAATTAGAAGATGGAAAACTATGTGATATAGCTCCAACTATGTTAGAGATACTTGGACTAGCTAAACCAGAAGAGATGAATGGAAAATCTTTATTAGTAAAATAGTAAAAAACTGTTAAATTAAAAAATCAGATAAAGGGAAAATCTTACTTTCAATCACCAGTATTTATACAGAGTTCATTAGAGTAATTTTTTCCCTTTTCTTTTTAGAAAAGATAAAAAAAACTTTATATTTTTTAAAATATATGGTATAATGAGAAGGATTTATAAAATGTAGCTATATTTTTATTGACTTTTTGAAAATAAATGATTATAATATTCAAGTTATAATAATATTAAAATAAAATAAAAAAATTAGGAAGGAGGGTAAAATGCCTACTTTAAGTCAATTAGTAAAAAATGGTAGAGATACTCTATCTGAAAAGAAAAAATCACCAGCATTACAAGGAAACCCACAAAGAAGAGGAGTTTGTGTAAGAGTTTATACTACTACACCTAAGAAACCTAACTCAGCTTTAAGAAAGGTTGCCAGAGTAAAATTAACTAATGGAATCGAAGTTACTTGTTACATTCCTGGAGAGGGACACAACTTACAAGAGCACTCAATCGTACTTGTAAGAGGAGGAAGAACAAAAGACTTACCAGGGGTTAGATATAAAGTTATAAGAGGAGCTTTAGATACAGCTGGAGTTGCTAAGAGAAAACAATCAAGATCTAAATATGGAGCTAAAAAAGCGTAATTATAGGGAGGTGAACAGTTAAAAATGTCAAGAAGAAGAGCAGCAGTAAAAAGAGATGTACTACCTGATTCTAGATATTCTGATAAGGTGGTAACTAAAGTTATCAACTCAATAATGTTAGATGGTAAAAAAGCAATAGCAGAAGGAATATTCTATTCAGCTATGGATTTAATAAAAGAGAAAACTGGTCAAGAGGGGTACGATGTATTTAAACAAGCTTTAGAAAACATCAAACCACAAATCGAAGTTAGATCAAGAAGAATCGGAGGAGCTACTTACCAAGTTCCAGTAGAAGTTAAAGCAGATAGACAACAAACTTTAGCTATCAGATGGTTAACTCTTTATACAAGACAAAGAAAAGAGTATGGTATGATCGAGAAGTTAGCAGCAGAATTAATCGCAGCAGCTAACAACGAGGGAGCTACTATTAAGAAGAAAGAAGATACATATAAAATGGCAGAAGCTAACAGAGCTTTCGCACACTATAAAATCTAATTATTCTGTATAGGACAATTATTTCGTTTTAAAAAATTCGAGGAGGAAATTTTTAATGGCTAGGAAAGTTTCATTAGATATGACTAGAAACGTTGGAATCATGGCTCATATCGACGCAGGAAAAACTACTACTACTGAAAGAATCCTATTCTATACAGGAGTAGAGCACAAACTTGGAGAGGTTCACGAAGGTGGAGCTACAATGGACTGGATGGAGCAAGAGCAAGAAAGAGGTATAACAATTACTTCAGCTGCTACAACTTGTTTCTGGAGAGAGCATAGAATAAATATAATAGACACACCAGGACACGTGGACTTTACAGTAGAGGTTGAAAGATCTCTAAGAGTTCTAGACGGTGCTGTTGCAGTATTCTCAGCAGTTGATGGAGTACAACCTCAATCAGAAACTGTTTGGAGACAAGCTGACAAATATAGAGTACCAAGAATCGCATTTTTCAACAAAATGGATAGAATTGGTGCTGACTTCAGCATGTGTGTAAACGATATTAAAGAAAAATTAGGTGCAAACCCTGTACCTATTCAATTACCAATCGGAGCAGAAGATAACTTCGAGGGAGTAATCGACTTAATAAAAATGCAAGAAGTAGTATGGCCAGTTGACTCAGACAACGGACAAAACTATGAAATAAAAGAGATCAGAGCTGAATTATTAGAGAAAGCTGAAGAGTTAAGACAACACATGTTAGAGTCAATAGTTGAAACTAGCGATGAGTTAATGGAAAAATTCTTTGGTGGAGAAGAGATCAGCGAAGATGAGATCAGAGTTGCTTTAAGAAAAGCTACAATAGACAACGTAATCGTTCCAGTAACTTGTGGAACTGCGTTCAAAAACAAAGGAGTTCAAGCACTATTAAACGCTATAGTTGATTATATGCCAGCTCCTACAGACGTTGCAATGGTAAAAGGAACTGATATGAAAGATCCTACTATCGAAATAGATAGAGAGATGTCAGATGAGGCTCCATTTGCAGCATTAGCATTCAAAGTAATGACTGACCCATTTGTTGGAAAATTAACATTCTTCAGAGTTTACTCTGGAATAGTAGAGAAAGGATCATATGTTCTAAACTCTACAAAAGGTAAAAAAGAGAGAATGGGAAGAATTCTTCAAATGCACGCTAATAAAAGAGAAGAGATCGACGCAGTTTACTGTGGAGATATCGCAGCAGCAGTAGGATTAAAAGAGACTACTACTGGAGATACTCTTTGTGCTGAAGATGCACCAATCGTTCTTGAGAAAATGGAATTCCCAGAGCCAGTTATCTCTGTTGCAGTTGAGCCAAAAACAAAAGCTGACCAAGAGAAAATGGGAATCGCTTTATCAAAACTAGCTGAGGAAGACCCTACTTTCAAAGTTAAGACAGATGAAGAAACAGGACAAACAATAATTTCAGGAATGGGAGAACTTCACCTTGAAATTATCGTAGATAGAATGAAGAGAGAATTCAAAGTTGAATCTACAGTTGGAAAACCTCAAGTTGCTTACAGAGAAACTATACTTGGAACAACTGACCAAGAAGTTAAATATGCTAAGCAATCAGGAGGAAGAGGACAATACGGACACGTTAAAATTATCCTTGAGCCAAATCCTGGAAAAGAGTTTGAATTTGTTAACAAAATCACTGGAGGAGTTATTCCTAGAGAATATATTCCAGCAGTAGAAAAAGGATGTAAAGAAGCTCTAGAAAGTGGAGTTGTAGCTGGATATCCTGTAGTTGACGTAAAAGTAACTCTTTATGATGGATCTTACCACGAAGTTGACTCATCAGAGATGGCGTTTAAAGTAGCAGGATCAATGGCTGTTAAACAAGCTGCTGCTAAATCTAACCCAATAATCCTTGAGCCAGTATTCAAAGTAGAAGTAACTACTCCAGAAGAGTACATGGGAGATATCATAGGAGACTTAAACTCTAGAAGAGGAATGATCAGTGGAATGATCGATAGAAACGGAGCTAAAATAATTTCTGCTAAAGTACCTTTATCAGAGATGTTTGGATATGCAACTGACTTAAGATCTAAATCTCAAGGAAGAGCAAACTATGCAATGGAATTTGCTGAGTATACACAAGTACCAGCTTCTATCCAAAAAGCTATTCAAGAACAAAGAGGAAAATAATAATCTTTGTTAAAATAAAAATTAAAAAGGTTGGTGAGAAATCACCAACCAAAACTAATAAATAAAAAATTAGGAGGAGAATTTAAATGGCTAAAGAAAAATTCGAAAGAAGCAAACCGCACGTTAACATTGGAACAATTGGACACGTTGACCACGGAAAAACTACTACAACAGCAGCTATCTCTAAAGTACTAGCAGACTTAGGACTAGCTCAAAGAGTTGACTTTGAAAACATCGACGT
>NZ_JBEFNA010000041.1 GCF_040199715.1 Fusobacterium sp. SYSU M8D902 | reverse complement strand
TAGTTATTAAATTTACAATGGATAAAAGTTGGAAATTTAAAGTTGCAATTTATTAAACTAACTACTTGCAAAACACACTAGAAGGAGGTTGTAAATGAGAATTGATATTATAGATACAGCAGGAAATGTAACTTTTGATAAAATTAAGGGGAAAACTGTTATAATTATTGATGTGCTTAGAGCTACAAGTGTTATGATAACAGCTTTAGCTAATGGAGTGAAGGGAATATACCCATATAGAGATATAGAGAGTGTTTTAGAAAATTCTAAACTAGATATTAATCCATTACTTTGTGGAGAGAGAAAAGGATTAAAAATAGATGGATTTCATTGTGGGAACTCTCCTCTTGAGTATAAAAGAGAACTGATAGAGGATAGGAATATGTATATGACTACTAGTAATGGAACGAGGGCAATCGAAAGTTGTATTGGAGCAGAGAGAGTATATATTGCTGCTTTTTTAAATATAGAGGGTGTTGTTAAACAGATTATAAAAGATGAAAAGGATGTAGTCATAATTTGTTCAGGAACAGATGATAATTTCTCCTTAGATGATACCTTGTGTGCTGGAGAGATAGTTAAAAGAGTTGAGAAAGTCAAGAAGGTTGAACTTTCTGATATGGCAATAGCTTTGAGAAAAATAGCTGAGAATTCAAAAGACGTTTGTGATACATTAGAGGGAACAAAACACTATGAATATCTAAAAAAATTAGGATTTATAGAGGATTTGAAATATTGTCTTTCTACAGATAAGTATGATATTGTCCCAATATATAGAAATGGAAAAATTACAATAAATATAGAGAATTAAATATGGATTTTTATGGTATAATATAATAAAAAATAGAAGGATTAATAGATGAAAAGATATAATACATTAAATGATTATTTTAAAACAACTTTTGGGAAAAAAATTTATAAAGTATCTTTAGATGGTGGATTTACTTGTCCAAATAGAGATGGGACTTTAAGTAAAAGAGGCTGTATCTTTTGTAGTGAAAGAGGTAGTGGAGAGTTTGCTGGAAAAAGAGGAGATGATATCTATAATCAAATAGAGGATCAATTAAAACTCATAGAGAAAAAATTTCCCGATGGAGAAGTAATAGCTTATTTTCAAAATTTTACTAATACATATGCAGATGTGGAGTATTTGAGAGAGATATATACAAAAGCCTTGTCACACCCTAGAGTAATAGGACTTGCCATAGGAACAAGACCTGATTGTTTAGGAGAAGATGTTCTAAATCTTTTGGATGAATTAAATAAGAAGCATTTTATTTGGATAGAACTAGGGCTACAGACTATAAATGAAGATGTAGCTAAAAAAATTAATAGAAAATATCCGTTAGAAACATATGTTGAAGCTACTAAAGAATTAAATAAAAGAAACATAAAATTTGTAACTCATATAATAGTTGGACTTCCTTATGAAAATGAAGACGATCCACTAAATACAGCGATATTTGCAGAAAAATGTGGGACTTGGGGAGTTAAAATTCATCTCTTACATGTAATAAAAAATACTATGTTAGAAGAGATTTATAATAGAAATGAATTAAAATTGCAAAAAAAAGATGAATATGTGAAAAAAATAGTTAAAATTTTGGCAAATTTATCGTATAATATAGTCATACATAGAGTGACAGGTGATGGAGATAGAAATAATCTGATTGGTCCTCTTTGGAGTCTAAATAAAAGAGATGTATTAAACAGTATTGATAAACTGATGAAAGAGGAAGATGTTGTTCAAGGTAAATATAAAATAGAGAGGGGGTAAGAATGGGAGTACTCATTAAGATAAGTAATATCCAAAATGATCTTTCTGCAGGAGAAAAGAAAGTTGCAGATTATGTTTTAGAAAAACCCGAAGAGATAAAGGATCTAAATACTTATGAGATAGCGGAAAAGACTAATACTAGTCAGGCTACTGTTGTAAGATTTGCTAAAAGAATTGGATTTAAAGGATTTCCTGATTTTAAATTAGCCTTAAGTCAAGATTTAGGTAATAGAAAGGCAGAATCTCATATTAGTATTATACATGAGGATATAAAAAATGATGATAGTTTTGAAATAATTGGAAGAAAAATAGCAAATGCAAATACAATAGCTATTAATAATACTTGTGAAGTAACTGATTTTGAAGAGCTTGAGAGAGCTGTTATAGCTCTGGGAAAAGCTAAAAAAATAATGTTAACAGGAGTTGGATTTTCAGGTATAGCAGCTAAAGATTTTTATTACAAGCTGTTAGAATTAGGAAAACCAGCAGTCATTGAAACAGATACTCATATGCAACTAAGTTGTTTAGCTACAATGACAGAAAATGATGTTTTATTTATAATCTCTCATAGTGGAAAAACATTGGAGATGTATAATATAGCTAAGGTAGCAAAAGAAAAAAATATAAAAATTATAGCTATGACTAGTATAGCTCCTAATCCAATTAGGGAGTTAGCAGATATAAAACTTAATACTGTAGAGATGAAAAGTAATTTTAGATCAACAGCTTTAACACCGAGAATATCACAATTAACAATAATAGATATGCTGTATGTTAAATTAATGTTGGAGAATAAAAAGATGCAAAATTATATCTTTGATGCTATTGAATTAGTTCAAGGATTTAAAATAAAATAAATATATTAGGAGGAAAAAGATGAGAGTAGTTATAACTGATAAAAATGTAGGAGATTGGGCTGCTGTATATGTAGCAAGAAAAATCAACGAATTTAAACCAACAAAAGATAGACCATTTGTATTAGGATTACCTACAGGTGGAACACCATTAGAAATGTATAAAAGATTAATACAATTAAATAAAGATGGAATAGTTTCATTTGAAAATGTAGTTACTTTTAATATGGATGAATATGTAGGATTAACACCAGACAACGATCAAAGCTACCATTACTATATGCACCATAACTTCTTCGATCATATTAACATTCCAAAGGAAAATATAAATATATTAGATGGAATGGCTGAAGATTATCAAGCAGAGTGTGAAAGATATGAAGAAAAAATAAAATCATATGGAGGAATTCACCTATTCTTAGGAGGAATTGGACCAGATGGACATATAGCTTTTAATGAGCCAGGATCTTCTCTTTCTTCAAGAACTAGAGATAAAGAATTAACTATGGATACAATAATAGCTAACTCTAGATTCTTTGGTGGAGATGTAAATAAAGTTCCTAAATTGGCTTTAACTGTTGGAGTAGGAACAATATTAGATGCTAAAGAGATATTAATTATGGTAACAGGAGCTAATAAATCTAGAGCTTTACACTATGGAATTGAAGAAGGAGTAAATCATATGTGGACTATATCTGCTCTTCAACTACATAGAAGTGGAATAATTGTTTCTGATGAAGCAGCTTGTGCAGAGTTAAAAGTAAGTACATACAGATATTTTAAAGATATTGAAAAAAATAACTTAGACTCAGAAAGATTATTAAAAGAATTATACGAAGAGAATAAATAATTAGAGTAATATTGAGGGGTCGCAGTTATGTGACTCCTTTTATATAATAGGAGGTCTTGTGAGAAAAGCAATAATAAATGGAGAAATATTTATAGGGAATAGATTTTATAAAGAGAAAGTTCTAATTTTTGAAAATGACAGAATAGTTGATATAATAAACGAAGTTGATTTTTCAAAAGATGGAATAGAAATTATTGATGCAGAGAACAATTATGTTGTTCCAGGGTTTATAGATCTTCAATTGAATGGTTGTGGTGGAGTTTTATTTAATGATGATATAAGTGAAAAAACTCTAGAAACAATGTATAAAACTAATTTAAAATATGGTTGTACATCTTTTACTCCTACACTTATTACAACTTCAGATGAAAATATCTTAAAAGCTATATCTCTTGTAGAGGGGATAGATAAAGAAAAGTATGGAGTGTTAGGACTACATATAGAGGGACCATATATAAGTGTTGAGAAAAAAGGAATACACAATCCTAAATACATTAGAAAAGCTGATGAGGCTATTGTTGACAGGATAATCGAAAGTGGAAAAGAAAATGTAAGAATAATAACTTTAGCACCAGAAAAAACAGAGGGTAAAATTATATCAAAATTACATAGTGCTGGAATTGGAGTAGCTCTTGGTCATACAAATGGAACTTATGAAGAGTTAAAGGAAAAAGAAGGATATGGTATAACATTAGCAACACATCTATATAATGGGATGTCATCATTTAACCATAGAAATCCTGGAGCTGTAGGAACAGTGTTTGATAGTGATATCTGTGCTGGAATAATTGTTGATGGATTCCATTGTCATTACTCTGCAATAAAATCTGCTATTAAAGTGATGGGAGAAAGATTGTATCTTGTAACAGATGCTGTATCTCCTGTTGGAACAGATATGGAATATTTCTATTTTGAAGGAAATAAAGTATATTATAAAGATGGAAAATGTTTTGGAGAAGATGGAACACTAGGTGGTTCAGCTTTAACTATGGATGCAGGAGTTAGAAACTTAGTAAAACACTGTGATATAACTTTAGAAGAGGCTATAAGAATGGCTACTCTATATCCAGCTAAAGCTGTTAAAATAGATGATAGATATGGAAAACTTCAGCCAAATTACTTTGCAGATATAGTCTTCTTAGATAAACATTTAAATCTTAAAAAGGTAATAGCTAAAGGAATAGAGTACTAAAATGTTCTCGATTTCATCACCTTTAGTATCAAGTTAAACCAAAAATTATTCTAAATAATTTTTATTTGTATAAAGCAATTAACCAAACCACATATAATGTTAATTATATGTGGTTTTATTATTGAAATAATTTTTATCTATATAATTATTAAAGTATAATCTTTTAATAAATTGTTTAAAGACGTTATAATTACGAGATGTTATAATGAATATACTATAAAATTTATCGTAAATTTATATTGTTATTTTATATTTAAAATTATATGACTATATTTTTTCTAAATCTGGAAGTTTCTCTAAAACTCTTTTTTCTAATACTGACTTAGCATTTATATATACTTCTGTTACTCTTGTATCTGCGTGTCCTAAAAAATCTCTAATTTCTAAAATATCAGCTCCATTTAAAGAAAGTTCAGTCGCTACTGCGTGACGAACATTGTGAGGACTAATATCCTTCCCTATCAATTTACCAAAATTTTGAATTATATCATATAGAGTTCTGTAAGCTAATTTTGTATTTTTCTCAACAGAACTATTGAATATAAAAATATCTTCAATCTCCTCATTGTTGATATTATATATCTGTTGCTTGTATTGTTTATATTCTAAAAGTTTTTCAACTAGAGTTGGATAAATAGATTTATACTGTTCTTTTCCACTTTTTGTTTGTTCGAGTTTTATAAAGTAATTTCCCTCTCTGTTTAGTAGATGTTTGAATTTTAAATTAATAAGTTCTGAACTTCTCATCCCTGTATAAAAAAGAGTGTATAGTATAGTTAGGTTTCTATACTCCTTCTCTCCTTTTATAGTATATTGTCCTATAATTTTTTTTATGTCTTCAGCAGAAAGTTTTAATACGTTGTCTATATTTCTAGAAACTTTGAACAACTCCACATACTTAAACGGATTGTTGTAACCATTTTTTTCTAGCTCTTTATATAGGGATTTCAAGGCAGATATAATTTTATTAATAGATGTTTTTTTCATCTTTCTATCCTCGATCAGATGAGTAAGATAATCTTCTACATCTTGTTTTTCAATCTCCTTCATTAGGTCTATCAGTTCATCAGCTCTTATATTTTCCCCTTCATAAATATATTCTAAAAAATCTTTTAAATAAAAAAGATAATCTTTTATAGTTTTTTCAGAACGATAAATTTCAAAAATACTTTTTCTATTCTCTTTTTCTCTTTTTTTTCTTCTTGGAGTATCTAATCTAGTTTCTCCTCTTTTAATGATATCCATTCCCTCTCCTAAAAGTCCTAATATATTTTTTATAAAATGTTATCAAATAACGAAATAAATTAAATTTCCTGATATAAAATGTGGCTCAATTTTATAAAAAATAAGTTATTTTAAAATTTCTTCAATAGAAATCTCTTTTACCTCACCTAGCTCCATACCTTCTAATTTTAAATTTCCAAAACTTAATCTTTTTAGATAAATAACTTTATTATTTACAGCTTCTAACATTTTTTTAACTTGATGAAACTTCCCTTCTGAAATTGTTAGTTCAATCTCCTTGTCAGAGATGATTTTAGCTTGGGCAGGTTTAGTAATATATCCTCCAATATCAACTCCTGATTCCAATTTTTTTATATCTTCTTGATTTATTATATTTTCTAGTTTTGCATAATAAGTTTTATCTACATGTTTTTTTGGAGAAAGTAGAGAGTGAGATAATTTTCCGTCATTGGTAAAAAGTAGTAATCCTTCTGTATCTTTATCTAATCTTCCTACAGGGGCTAGATCTTTTTTTATTACCCATTCAGGTAGTAACTCCATAACTGTTTTCTCTTTTGGATCTTCAGTTGCTGTTATATATCCAGCTCTCTTATACATTATATAATATCTAAACTCTTTATACTCTAATATTCTTGAATCTAACTCTACTTTATCTATACTCTCCTTTATATTACTTTGTGGATTTTTAACTATAATTCCATTAACCTTAACTCTATTACTGTCTAGGATTTTTTTAACTTCTCTTCTACTTCCAATTCCACACTCTGTTAAAAATTTATCTAATCTCATTATTACCTCCAATATATGTTACTACATCTATACTATCATATATTTAGATAAGTTTCAAATTTACTTTTAATATAGTAAATGTTATAATAGATTAATAACATAACAAAGGAGCAGTATTATGGTAGATTTTAAAAAAATAGACAGTATGATTGAAACTATTGAACAGGGAGTTATTCCTGATGGATATACAAATAATGAGTTTTTTATGGAGTTTTTTGATACTGTAAATCTAATTCCACTTTCTAAATATCTTAGAAGCAAGGGAAAGGATAGTAAGCTTCCTAAAATAATGAATGCCAAAAAAGCGGGAGAGGTACTTCTTTTAACCTATAGAGATGATGAGGTAAAAATATATTTAAAAAGAAAGGGATATAGTGAAATACCTCAATTGGATTATAGATCTATAATGTTATTAAGAAAGATAGATTTATATGGAAATTGGAATAAAGTTATCTCATTTTTAGAAGGGAAAGGCAGTGTAGGGGAGATAAATCAATCAACTAGGAAACTGCTTTTACCTCAAGAGGTAGAGCTGTTGGAACTACATATAAAAACACTTTTATCTATTGAGGAAAAAGAATTGAATTGGCTATTGAGCAAGATAAAGAAGATAGAAGAAAGCAAAGAGTTGAAAAGAGCAATAAAAAAATTGATAGGTAATATATAAAAAAGCGATGTCAAAAGGCATCGCTTTTATAATGGGATAATATATCAGCTAGGTAGCTTTTCAAAGAACAAACTTATCTTATCCTACTATTGTCCTAGATTTTATAAAATCTTAACACTATATTCTATTCTTAAAACTTGACTCTAAACTCTAAAAACTAAATTCTAAAGACTAAAAGCTAAAAACTAAAGACTTAATCTCTTTGGATTTACTATTATATTTACAGATTTTATCCTTCTTTTTCTTTACTCTTCTCAATAAAAATGTTTTTAGTTGTAAATTTTTTTTATTTTTATAATTCAGATAACAAATTTACAAAATCTTTCTGAATAGGTTGTTTTAGAAATATTCGATATATTATCCCAATTTTAAACTATATTAACTCTATCTCAAGAGTATTTTGAACATTTAAAATATTGATTAAAGTATTGATTTTTTGATCAAACTCATCTTTGAACTCTTTTTCTTTTTCAAGTTCTTTTTTTAGATCAAAAATCTCTTCAATAACAGGAGTATATGATTTTCTTCTCTCTTCTAATTTCTCAGAGATTGCTATATTTCCAATTGATTTATTAGAACCATATAACATTTTTTCAAATTCTTTAACCTCATTTTCTTGCACCAATTTTAATTCTGCTTCTTTTGAGATCATATTATTAATATTCTCTTCTAAGATATCAATAATAATATTCTCATTGTTTTTTAATCTTTCTAAAGCTTCTGCAATAGTGATTTTCATCTCTCCAATTTCAATAAAAGTACAAGCATTAAATTGTAAGATAGCTTGTCTTATCTTATTTCTGTTAGCAACAAGTTGTTTATAACTTTGATAAAGTGCATTTGTTTCCTCTAAATATTTTTTAGCTTTTTCTTTATCATATCTAATATTAGTATCAGCATAAAAAAGATCTGTATTCTCTAATTCAAACTCTTTTTTAGCTATCTTTTTATTGTATAATTTAACTTCTCCTAACCATTCCATAACAGTTTTTTTCATTACTATCACCTCACATTTATTTTCAAATATAATATAACATATTTTTGTAAAAATGTAAAGTAAAATGTAAAAAAATATAAAATTGATTTTTTTCGTAAAAAATGATACTATTTATATTATGGAGATAAAAAACTTTTTAAAAAAATATAAAATAACCTTAAAAGAATTAGCCGATATTTTAGAGATATCTAGACCTACTCTCAATACATACATATATCAATATGAACAAGAAGAGGAGATACAAAATAAATTATATCAAAATATATTTAAAAGTATCTTTACAAAGGAGTGGGGAGATAAAGTTGAGATATTTGAAGAGATTAACCATTTAAAGAGAAATAAAAATAATGAAAATGTGGATTATCTAAGTGAAAACCTAGAACTTATAAATTCCATAAAAGAAAAAATGTATAGTGATATGAAGGGAGCAAAGGAGGTTTTACCACTATATAAATTTATTAATAGTGTCCTATATAACTATAATGGAGATGATGGATTGACTGGTTATATAGACTATAACCTTTATTTAAATGGATTAAAAGAGTTAAAAAATATCTCAGAAGAAGAGAAAACACTCATATCAAATATCTACCCTATAATGAAAAATTTTGTCAAAGATAAGCTTATATTTGATGAAGAGGGTTATAAATTATTTTGTCAAAGAGTAGAAGAGATAAAAAAAATGAGGATAGAAGAGACAGAAAGAATAGAGAAGGAGTTTCAAGAGAGAATAAGAAGGGAGTTAGAACTTAAATTCAATATTGGAAAAACAATAGAGGAGAAAAAAATTTTGGAACTTTTGGAAAAAATTAAATTTTAAAATATATAAAAAAAGAAGTTGATTAGCTATATAACCAACTTCTTTTTATAATTAATTATTTAATAAGACTATACAGGTATTTAATCTCCTCTTCCCAAATAGTATCATCAATAGTTTCTAATATTATTGGAATATTATCAAATCTAGGATCATTCATAAATCTAATAAAAAATTCCTCTCCTAAAAATCCCTTTCCAATACTATCATGTCTATCCTTTTTACTTCCTGTATCAAACTTAGAATCATTTAAATGAATTCCTTTAAGATATTTAAAGCCTACACACTTTTCAAACTCTTCCATAGTCTTTTCATAACCAGCAAGATCTTTTAATTCATATCCACCAGCTAAAGTATGGCAAGTATCTAAACAAACACCTATTCTACTTTTATCATCTATTTTTTCTATAATTTTACCAAGATGAGAAAAATTATATCCCATATTTGATCCTTGCCCAGCTGTATTTTCCAATACAACAGTAACATTTTTAGTAACAGCTAAAGCTTTATTAATAGAATCAGCTATATTCTCAATACACTTTTCTTCACTGATTTCATTTAAGTGACTTCCAGGGTGAGTGTTTAAGTATTTTAAACCAAGCTGTTCACATCTTTTGATCTCATCTATAAAAGCATTTAAAGATTTTTCTCTCTTCTCCATATCCTCTGCTCCTAAATTTATTAGATAGCTATCATGTGGTAGGATATATTCTGGAGAATATCCATATTTTAGTAAATTATTCTTAAATTCATTTATATCATCTTCACTAAGAGGTTTAGCTTCCCAACGTCTTTGATTTTTAGTAAATAAAGCAAAAGCTCTAGCTCCAATTTTATTAGCATTGATCGGAGCATTAAATACTCCACCTGTTGTAGATACGTGAGGTCCGATCCACTTGTTTTTTATTTTATCTTCTCTTGTCATTAATAAATCACTCCTTTATATTATACTAATTATATCATAAATTGGAGCATAGAGGAATAATTTATAGAACTTTATTTTTAAATCTATTGATTTTTTTAGAATATGAAGTATACTCTTAATAGAAGGAAAATAAAAAGTAGAATCTGTTAACTTGAAATGAAAAAAAGGGAACAGATATGGAAATTGGTAATTAAATAATTTGTCTAAATTCATTTT
>NZ_JBEFNA010000040.1 GCF_040199715.1 Fusobacterium sp. SYSU M8D902 | reverse complement strand
GAAAAAAGCCAAAGAGATTAAAAAATCTCTTTAGCTAATTTTAAAACATATGGCTATTAAGTTTGCAACAGCCCCTATACTTTAATTAAGTGGTGCCTAGATAGGAGCTAATTTTTTCCACACCTTTTATAATCAAATTTTATTATCATTTATATTATACTATATTGAAATAAAAAAAGCTAGAAAAAATAGTCTAGCTTTTTCATTTAAGAAATATTTGTAAGTTGATATTTTCATTTTTAACATTGATTTCATCTTTATTTAATAATACTATTTCTTTAATCATAAGTTTAAAAAGATCATGTATATCTTCTCTATCTTCATCTTCCATATATTCAATAGCTTCTTTAAGTAATTTTAAGTTATTTATTTTCTCACAGCTTGTTTTTTGATTATCTATAAATTTTTTTATACTTTCAATTTCTTTTTCTTTAGCTGATACAGCGTTATCTATACTATCCACTTCTTTTTTTAATTCCTCTATACTAATGAGATCATTTTTAAAAAGTTGCATAACCTTTTCTCTAGCCTTTTTATCTTTTTCTATTAATTGTGAGATTGAATCTATTTGGAGATTATAATTTTCAAGCTTTAAGTTTACTTGATTTAATTCTTCTAATTCTGATAATTTAAGAATTTCTCTAATTATATTACCTTCCATTTTCCTATAAGATATAGCCTTTCCACAATCACTACATCTATAATTATATTTATGGCCATTCTTAGCTGAAAAATATTTTCCTCCACAACTACAAGTAACAAGTCCTGTAAACAGAAGTTTAAAACTTACAGAAATATTTTTCTTTCTAAGACTAAGAATGCTCTGAACTTTATCAAATATCTCTTCTGAAATAATAGGAGAGTGATTTCCTTCAAAATATTGATAATCTTTATTTATTTTTACTATTCCAGTATTTATATTATTTTCTTTTTTTCCATATCTAAATAGTCCTTTGTAAAATGGATTAGTTAAAATCCATCTGACACTTTCCATAGGTTTATTAAAATATTTTGAAGTTTTTGCTATACTTTGAGTTCTTAAATAATGATCAAATATACTTTTTACAATAATAGCATCCTCTTCATCAATAAGAATAACATCATTATTTTGAGGATCTTTTTTATATCCTAGTGGTAATTTTCCACCTTGCCAAATTCCTTCCCTTGCTCTTGCCCATTTATTTGATTTAACTCTAACAGATATTTGTTTTCTTTCGTATTCACTAAGACTAGATTGGATTTGAAAGAATAGCATTCCTGTTGGTGTGGTTGTATTAAGTTCAGGTTGAGATATACTTACAAAATGAATATTACTTTTTTGAAGTTCTAAAACAAAGTTGAGCATAGTTAATGTAATTCTTGATATTCTTGAACTTTCAAAAACGACTAATACATCAAATAATCTAGCTTTTATTTTACTATTCAGTTCTTGGAATCCTTTTCTTTCATCATTTCCACCAGATTCAACATCTTGTATAACTTCAATTAATTCATAATTATTAAACTCACAATAGTCTTGGCATTTTTTTATTTGAAATTCAAGACTTCTTCCTTCTTCTTGGGTAACAGTAGAAACCCTACAATAAGCTATCGCTTTCAATTTTTTCATTTTCTTTTACCTCTCTTTTAAGTTGGTTATCCCTTATTTTGTGTAAAAGTTCTATTATTTCTTCTTTGTATTTCATTTTCTTACCTCCAATCTTCTTTCCCATTTTTATTAAAATTGGGAGTATTTAAAATAATGATTCACATTTGTTAACTGCTCTGCATCTATCTGCTAATTCTTTGTAATTTCTATAAAACTCTGATTTTGAAATATCAAGTCTTATAATCAACTGAAGATTAGTGATCTTGTAATTTACT
This sequence comes from Fusobacterium sp. SYSU M8D902, assembly GCF_040199715.1. NCBI lineage: Bacteria > Fusobacteriati > Fusobacteriota > Fusobacteriia > Fusobacteriales > Fusobacteriaceae > Fusobacterium > Fusobacterium sp. SYSU M8D902. The sequence goes on along the minus strand of NZ_JBEFNA010000040.1, from coordinate 9,386 downwards.
CTGCATAACTCTTTAAGAAGAGAGATCCTTTTTTCTCTCTTCTTTTCACATGCTTTATATTTAACACCTGACTTTCTAATTCTCATAACTATGCACCCAGTATTCTTTTAAATATACCTTTATGCTTTAAGCTATAATTCTCAGCTTTTAACTGTTCCACTTCTCTTTGAAGGATCACTCTCTCTTTTTCCAAAGTGGATAGATTACAGTTTTTAATATCTATCACTCCTAATAACTTTTCATTATAATCTGTAATTGCATTTATTCTTTTAAGAAAATAACTTTTCTCTATTCTATATTTGTTAAGCTCTTTTTTCTTTGCTTGTCTGCTCATACCTAAAAACCTCCATTTTGAACATATCCCAATTTTCATTTTTTACTTTTATAATATTTCTTTTAGCAAATATCCAATTATTACCTATTAAGCTTAACAAGTAAATATTTGAATATCCATTATCAAACTTCATAACTTTCTTTTTTGACTTCATTATTTTGTTTCTATATTTTTCTAAATCATTTATGTTAAATCTCATCTTTACTTTCTCCTATACTAATGCTGGTTTGACATAATTAATTCTCCTTATAACATAAATAGTAACCTCCTCTCTATCTTCATCAGTATAATCAACTCTTCCATTAAATACAGTATTCTCTTCATCTAAAGAAGCGAATACAATTTTTACTTCCTTATTACCATCTATATTTGCTAACATTTCAATTAGCTCACTTACTGTTACCATTTTCCACCTCTTTTATTATTGGATTTTTTTTCTTTTAATTTTAGTGCCTAAACGTTTTCTGATTTTTTCTGATCTAATTTCAAGTTCATTAAAAGTTATCTCTTCCCATTTCGTTGATTTTCTCAATAGTATTTTATAGTCTTTATCATTCAGTCTTTTATAGGCTTCATATGCAACTCCTAAAGACCAAAAAGCAAACTTGGAAACATTTTTAAATTCCTCTCCATTTATAATTTGTATTCCTAGTTCTTTTTTCAATAATACTTCCATAATCCCTCCAGCAAGGAGAAGAGGATCTACTCCTCTTCTATATTACAATCGCATACCTATTATTTATCTTCTCTAACTTTTGACACTTTATTAATTTTAAGTGCATTGAATATTTTTTCTATATCATTTTTAGAAAAATCTTTTCTAGTTAAGCCTATATCTTTTATTTTTATATTATGAGCTTTTTCAAATCGTTTTATAAATTCTGTAATTGACAAACCATCTCTTGAGCCAATTAGTATTTTTTTTATTTCTTTAAAGCAATATCTCATAGCAAAAATATTACCAAATATTTTATAATTTGTATCTTCAAGTTTTCTAACTTTAAATACTCCAATTCCACCATCTTTATTAATTAAAGATAGTTTTCTAAATTTGTGTTTAAATAAATAATGTTCTCTATAAGTTTTTCTAGCATTAAATGCTCTCATTTATTCCTCCCACTCTGCTATACTCTCTAACTTATTAAATACATCTCCTGTATTCATACAGTTCTGACAATATATACAACGTTCTGTTGTCATTTTTTTCTCATTAATATAATCATAATCTTCTATATATCCATTTTCATCAAATTTAACATATTTTTTAGTTTTTTCTATGTTTCATCCACTAAAAAATCTGTACAACCACAAATTTTACATTTCCAATATCCCATTAATTTTCCTCCTATCCCTCAATTGCTTTTTCTTTTAGCTCGTTGTACTGTTCCATACTCATATCATCTAAATTACTTATTCCATAAAGTTCTTTAGCCTTTTTTACTACATCAAAATTATTTGATTGTGCTATTTGCATTAGTAGTTGCATTTCCTCTGTTGTAGGTTTATCTTCAACAATTACTCCATCTTCATCATATTGAATAATACTATCATCAATATATTCAGAGTTAACTTCATTAGTTTTCTCATCTAATTTGTGAAGTTGCTCATCTTTTCTAAGATTTTCTATCATTTCAACTGAGATTGGCAACCATTTTAACATTTTTTTAGTAACTGTTTTTAGTGACATTTCCTCAAAGTTTTTATTCCAAATATCATTTTTAAAGTTTCCTTTTCTATACTTCTCTTCATGCTCTATTACTTCTCTTTTAGTCATATACTCAAAAGCTCTAGTTCCATCTTTTAAAATTGCTACCGAATAGAATCCAACTATTTCTCCTCTTCCATCTGAATTAGTAAAAGCTGGTTTATGTTTCAAAGTTCTATCTAATCCATACTCTATATCAAACTCATCATTTGAATACACTGTATATGCATAAATATCACTTAATTGTCCTGTCCTTCTAAGTAACTCTATCATTCCTTTATATCCAAGTTGGAATTGACACTCTATTGTTCCTAATTTTTTATTGTTAAAAGGGATCAAATAACATTGTCCAAGTACTCCAGGCTCTAATCCTAATTGTGCTATTGTCATTAAGCTACCTAATAGGCTCTCTGCACTACATTCAGCTAGTTTAGGGTTTTGTCTTATAGTTGTAATAGCTATCCTTGTAAATCTCTCACTATTAAGATGTTTTGGAAGAGCAGCAGCAAACTGCTTCTCTCCAGCCTTTATTATGTCAAATATTGTCTTGCTTGGTTTTTTCTCTGTTACTGCTCCACTACTTCCTTTTGCTAATGAATTTGTTGCTTTTTTTACTTCTGCCATTTTAATTATTCCTCCTATAATATTTCCAAAATATAAGTTGTATTTTTAGTAGTTATTTTAATAACTCCTTCTCTTATCCAAAGATTTCTGATTTTATCAATCCTTAATATAAAATCAGAGTTTATTTCTTCTAATAAAACTTCATTTTTATCAGCTTCTATCAATCTAAAATCATGTCCTACTTTGTTATTTTCATCTGATACATAGCCTAGTTTTACTATTATTGATTTCATTATTCCTCCCACTCTGCTATATCTTCTATAAAATTAAATATACTTGATGATTTTCCACAGTTTTTACACTCAAGATAACATTCATTTGATTGATCCACTTCTTTTTCTTCCTCTTCACCATCTTCATCAAATGTAACAAGCACCTCTGTTGTTGTTATAATTGTTTTTTTAAAAGTTGTGCACCCACATTCTTTGCACTTCCACATTTCTATGCTACCTCTTTATTTTTTTTAGTATTTTTACCTATTTTTATAAATTTAATTTCTTTAGATACAGAGTATCTTTTTTCAACTTCCTTATATTGTGCTACCAGCTCTGGATTTTCTTTCTCCATAAGTTCTTTATCTACTGAACTTCTAGCTTGAACTGATATAGTGAACTTATAATCAGTACTAATAGCTTTATTACAATGATTGTTATTTAGCTCTAATATTATCTCTTGTTTTTTTAATTTTATTTGTTGCTCTAAGCTCTTCATTTGCTCTTCTAAGACTTTTATCTCTTCAGCTTTAGTATTTAGTTCATTAAGTTCTACAACTTCCTTATTATCTTTGTCAGCTCTTTCAAGTAAATATTTTGAATAAGAATCTGACCCATCTAACATTGGAGGAACTCTTTTCTCTACATGATTTTTCCAAAAATCTGTTGCTTTTTCTTGTAAATAATCAATGTCCTCAAGACTTCTCTCAATGTAGAACTCCTTATAATCATTTCCACCTACTAGACAAGCTATGTATGCATATGATAACCCTGTAACAAATAGATAGTGTTGTACTTGAGCATAGTAGCTTTGAGGAACTGTATCTCCTGTCCATTCGTCTTTGTTATATGCTGATGTAGTTTTTAATTCCAATATTCCATATCTATCTTTTCCAGGATCATAGATCATTCCATCTACATTGGCCACACACACTCCTCTTTGGATAGTGTATGGAACTGTATAACATTTCATATTTTTATGTCTTTCTTGAAACTCTTCAAATACTATCTTTTCAAGTTTATGTCCAAAGTGAGTAAATCTATTTCCTATGTTCTTATTGCCTTCTGTTTTATCAATATAGACATCAATAGCTGACTTATATTTATTTACTCCTAAGATAGCTCCAATATCAGATCCACCTACTCCTATTCCTCTTAATTCATGCCATTTCTCTTGATTTTCGTAAGAGAATATCTTTACTATTGGAGGAACTATTTCTTTTAAATCCTCTTTTGATAATTCTTTCTTTTCAGAATTAACTTTATTGATTAATTCCTCTAATTCTGCTTTTTTCAATTTGCTATATCCTTTTAAACCTAATTCTTTAGCTTTTGCTTTAAGTTCTACTACAGTCATTAAGACCACCTCTTTTTAAGTTTTTGATAAGGCTCCTAATAACTTAGGAGCTATACTAAAAACTTAACTTGCTTTTTCCTCTTCTATCCACTCTTGAATAGTTTTTATAGCCTTATCCAAAGCTTCCTCATAAGTGTTAGCTACATATCCATCTCCCATTACATAAACTGCTGGAGAGCCATATGCTATTGAAAAGCTCACATCTTCTTCCAAAGTTCCGTTGTATTCCTCTGCTAAATAAATTAAAGTTACTATTTTCTCTTCCATTCTTCTTCCTCCTGCTTTTCAAATGAATCCAATATAGCTACAATCATAAAACAAACGTTAGCTCCTATTGTGAATATTCCAAAGAAATCACTGCTAAAAAAATCTACTAAGAAATCAGATAACATATTCATTTCTATTCCTCCTAAATAATTTCAATTTCATAAGTTGTATTAACTATAAAGTTCTCTCCATCTGCTCCCGTTATTTCAAGTGATCCATCTCTATTTAACTTAGTCATAAATTCATATCCTATCAGTCTTTTAAAGATCTCTCTTGCTTCTCTACCTTCATAGCAAAATTTTGTGTTCTCATCTGCCACAAGCTTTTTAAAAGCTATTTTATTCTTTCCAAATCTTTTAATTTTAAGTGTCACTCATCTTCCTCCAATTCTTTTATTTTCTTTTCGAGCTCTTCCAACTCCTCTGTGTTAATCTCAATTTTAGGGATCTCCACTCTTATAGTTGGAATTTTTATTTTTTCCATATATTCCTCCTTGACAGTTCAAGGGGAAACTTGCTATAATTTCTATAGTTGGATGTCAAGTTCCCACCAAGAACTTTTCATCTTGAGAGTAGTGCCCCACACTACTCTTTTTTTTATTTATTTTTTGCGATATTGCAACAGAATAATTAAAAAAATATTTGATTTATTGCTTATTTTATATAATTTTTTCTTTTATCTAAAATAATTATAGCATATAATTTGCGATGTTGCAATACATATTTTTGTGTTTTCGCAAAAAATGTAATATACTTAAAGAGAGGAGGGATTAAAATGTTAGATAAAAACAAAGAAATTGGAAATTTATTAAGAGAAAAAAGAAAAGAACTTGGATATAGTTTAGAAGATGTAAAAATTCTTTTAAAAAAAGATTTTGATATAGATTTAGATAATAGTAATATTTCAAGATATGAAAATGGAACTGTTAAGAATATGAATGCAGCATTTTTAAGAGCTTTATGTAAAGTAAATAAAATTGATTATATTCCTATTTTTAAAGATTTAGGATATGTGGATCCAGAAGACAATAGAATTTTTAACATGACTTCTAAGGATAAAAGTCAATATGATAAAACTATGGATGAAGCATCTTTATTTTTTAATGATGAAAATGTTTCTGAAGAGGATAAACAAAAGCTATTACTAGCTATGAATGAAATGTTTTTCATGAGTAAACAGATTAATAAAGATAAATATGCTAAAAAATCTGATAAAGATAAAAAGTGATGACTTATGGATATAAAAAGAAGGGTTGTTAATTTAGAAAAAAAATATGGGACTAGAAATCCATACAGACTTTGCAAAATGTTAAAAATCAATGTTTTGTATATGGATCTAGGAAATATAAAGGGAATTTATAAAAAAGTTGTCACTAATAAATTTATAGTTATTAATGAAAATTTAGATGAATTTTGTCAAAAGGTTGTATTAGCCCATGAACTTGGACATGCTTTACTACATCATTCAAAAGAGATACAAGCATTAAAAGATTATGATTTATTTCCAAAATATACTAACCAATTGGAAGTAGAAGCTAATACTTTTGCTGCTGAATTGTTGATAGATGATACTTTTGACAATGATGATTACATAGAAAAACCTAGTATTGATATTAGGATATTAGAACAATTGAAGGAATTGAAGTATTATAGATAATTATAAAAAATATTTAATTTTATTAATAGAAATATATAATGGTATATATTTAAGTATGTCTAACTATATAATTTTAAGGGAGGAAAAATGGCTGGAAAAGTTATTTCTTTTATGAATATGAAAGGTGGTGTTGGAAAAACAACTATCTGTGTTAATTTAGCTCATTGCTTGGCAATCCATTCTGAAAAGAAAGTATTAGTTATTGATATGGATCCACAAGCTAATACAAGTCAATATATGCTTGGGAAAACAAGATATAAAGAAGTTTTAGAGAATAATAAAACTATATTTGAAATTTATCGAAGCTCTCTTGAAGATTTTAAATATTCTAGTGTTGATGATGTAGAGGATAAAGATGAAGATAATCATAATGCTAAAAATAGTATAATATCTCAAATCAGTGATAATCTTGATTTAATACCAGGAAATTTGGCGATGGTAAGAATATCTCAAGGAACTAATTCAAATACTAATTTGAGATTAGCACATTTTATTAATTCAAATGATCTTTTAGAAGAATATGATTTTATTTTTATAGATTGTCCGCCTACTCAATCTATTTATACAGATTCATCCTTAAATGTTTCTGATTACTATATATTGCCAGTTAAACCTGATTTTCTATCAAGTATAGGAATAGAGCTTGTAAAGAGAATGATAAAAACTCATAATAATAGTGGATTGAAAAGAGTAAAATGCGCTGGTATAATTATTAATATGGTTCATAATCAAGAATATGAAAAAGAAACGTTACAAAAAATTAAGGAAAGCAATATAAACGATGTTTATGAAGAATGTATAAAATATTCACCGAAGGTTTCAGAAGGAGCAGAAAAACAGAGATATTTACTTGATATAAATAGACATAAGAAAAGCATAAAAAATATAGCTACAACATTTTTAAAGAAGGTAGAAGGAGAAAAATAATTATGGAGAAAAATAAAAGAAATGAGTTAATATTATCAGCTTTAAATAATATTATGAATAAAACTAATTACCAAAATAATGGAGAACTTGAAGATATTATATTTTTTATAGGTGCTTTTTCATTATTAATTGACAATAAATTAATTTTTAAAAAAAATAAAGATTTAGCAGAATTTTTAGAAAAAAAATTTGAAGTTAAATTCGCAGAATATTGTAAAAAGTCAAGACCTTTAATGATTGGAAAAACTATTAAACATTTTATAGAGGAAAAAACAGATCCTGCTGAAAATATAAATGAGTTGTATCGAACTTTAATTCTGTTTAAAGAAGGAAAATTAAATGAAACAACTTGGAGTGATATAATAAAAAATATAAATTTAGAGAGTGATTTATAATGGGATTATTTTCTTCTCCATATGTGGGCTATAGTATAAATTTAGATAAAGACTTTAAAATTTTAATAAAATATTTAAAAAATGAATATCCAAATAAATATAATTCAAGTTTAAATTCAAGTTTAAAGAAACTTCATAAAATTTTATGGATTTTATCTGTAACTAGAAAAAATTTCTTAGAGAGTAATATTTATTTTTCTGATATTTTAACTACCACACTTTCATACATAAATACTTTATTATTAAAAGATTTAAAAACTTTAAAATTTTTATCAAGGAATTCAATTGAAGATTTTATAAAATTTTCTAAAATATTTTTTTGCGAAATAGATACAAGTAATGCTCCTAGAGATATTTTTCCTAGTATTTTTAAGAATTCATCAAAAATAGAATTTATTCATATTCAATATCAATTTATAAAGAATAAATACTCAGAAATTTCATATGTACTTCATGGTAATAATATAAATAACATTAAAATTTCAAAGCAATTAAAAGAACATTCCAATTTATATTCAAATATTGAATTAGAGAAAGAGGTGAATGTTTATTGTGATCTTGTTATTAAATTTTTAGAAATATATTATTTTTATTTTTTCAAAGATATAGATAAATTGCCTCAAAATGAAATATTTATTTTACGAGAACTTCTTTCAAAAGAATGGTTGTTAGAAATTCAAAATAAAGTTTTTACAGAATATAAATAAAAGAAGATGAAAGTCTTCTTCCTTCTTAAGTAAGATAGGAATATTTGACTTTTTGCCAAAAATAGTGTATCATTTAAGTAATAAAAAATAACTCGGTCATTGGAGTATATGGCGAATGATACTGACTTGTTGCAGGGTTGGGACCCACTCAGGGGCTTTCACATACTGAGATTAGCGTTGAGGGAAAACAACTCAAAAGATACCCACTGCATGAAGAAAAAAGTCCTGCTTTTATAATAAAGTTTAGGACTTTTTTTAATAAAAATTTTAGGAGTATCAATGGAACATAAATTTTTAAATAGAACCCAAAAAATATCGATATCACAAGTTAATTTTAAAGAATATTTTGAATTTTATAGAGAATTTATATCTCCCTATTTATTTGATTATACTCTTGAAGATAATACAAAAATAATAGTAAAATTTCATGAAGATAATTTTCCACATTTATTAGGACTTCATAAATTAGAAACTTTTAAAAAATTTAAAAAATCAACTGAACTTAACAATGAAATATTAAAAAATAATATTACAATACGAAAAATCGAAATAGCAGAAAGAAATACATTAAATAATATAGAACTTAGAGATAGATTGACATATTTTCCTGTTTTAAGAACATTACTAGAAAATACTACTTCGGTGTTAAGGTATGATTTGAATATTATTTGGAATAGCAAAATTGAATTTTCTTTTTTACTTCGTTCAAATAAAATAACAATACTAGTTTATTTAGCAGTAAAGGAAATTAAAGGTAATACTAGAGTATGTGTTCCAGTATCATTTTTAGTAGATAGAAATGATAGATTTTCTAAAATGAAATTAGAAGAATTAAAAATAAAATCCCTATCAATTATAAAAAAGTAATTTTTATTAAAGACTAAGAAATTAGTCTTTTTTTATTTGTAAAAAATTAATAATATAGTTGATTCCTAAATAAAAAATTTTTTTGTAATAAATATTGCGTATTTGCAATTAAAGTGTTATAATTAATTTGGAGGTTATAAAATGAAAATAACTATAAAAAATTATAACGATTTAAAAGCTATTGCAATCCTAAAAGGGATTAAATTACAAACAGAATTACCTCAAATGCTTGGCTATAAAAGTCGTTGGGGATTAAAAATGTGTTTTGCAAGTAGTTAGTTTAATAAATTGCAACTTTAAATTTCCAACTTTTATCCATTGTAAATTTAATAACT
>NZ_JBEFNA010000039.1 GCF_040199715.1 Fusobacterium sp. SYSU M8D902 | reverse complement strand
GCAGTTACTCCCATATCTACTAATCTCTTCTTTAGCTCTCCAATTCTTCCAATTTTTATGATTCTAGCTTTCTCTCCATTTTTTAAATCACATAGTTGCATTTTTTCCTCCATATTATAAATTGTTTGTCTTGCAAATCATTTAGTTTTATAATACTATATTATTATAAAAAAATTATACATTTCATATAGAAAATTATATATTTTTTTGTTAAAATGTATGTAATAATCTATTTTTAAAATATATAAAACATTTATGAAAGGATTTAAATTCAATGGTTAGAATATGTCTTATTGAAGATGAGAGTGATCTACATCAAATTTTAAAATTTTATTTGGAAAAATCAGGATTTTCAGTATACTCTTGTAAAAATATTCAAGAGAGTACAAAATATTTAAAGGAAGCTATTGATCTGTGGGTTGTAGATATAATGCTACCTGATGGAAACGGACTAGAGCTACTAAAGACTATAAAGAGCAATAACAGTAAAGCACCTGTAATTATAATATCTGCTAAAGGAGATTGTTTTGATAGAGTTACTGGATTTGAAATAGGTTGTGATGATTATATTTCAAAACCATTCCTTCCAGCTGAATTGGTTTATAGAGTGGAAAAACTACTAAAAACAACTCAGTATGAAAAAGAGGAAAACAACCTCTCTATTATTGAGATACCACCATACAAGATAGATATCACAAAAAGGGTTATCTCTCTTAATGATGATATACTAGAAATTACAAGTAGAGAGTATGATATTATCTGCTTCTTTATTGAGCATAAAGGACAAGCTATTTCTAGAGAGTTTTTACTTAACTCTATCTGGAGTAATGATTATTTTGGAAGTGATAGAGTTGTGGATAACTACATAAAAAATATTAGGAAAAAACTTCCATTTTTTGCAATTGAAACTATCTATGGTTTTGGGTATAGGTATAATTAATGAAGATGAGAAGTATTAAGTTTAAATTTATTATCTATGGAATTTTATTTGGTTTAATTATTATGTCAACCTCAATACTTACTGTATATTACTGGTCGTTTACATATTTTGAAAAACTCTTTGAAGACCAGATAATCTCAACACACACTCTAAATAAAAAAGAGACTCTTGGAGTGAAGAATGAATGGATACTCGGTGTATCTACAAATTCAATTGAAGTGGTTCAAGGAGTACATGGAGATGAACTGGCCACTATTATTGAGGATAGGGCACAATCTCAAAAAAAATCCAATCAATTTTATCATGAAAATCTTTCAGATAAAAAAATTCTATGTAATATAAAATTAGATACTCAAAATGGAGAAACTATCTATCAATACTCAATTATTAGAGATATTTATGCTGAAATATTTCCCAAAATCTGTCTTTACTTCATCTGTTTTACTATTTTTTTAATATTTCTTTCAATATGCTATACTAATTTTATTAGCAACAGATTGTATCAAGATATTTATAAATTGAGGGTATATACTAAAAAAATCACTAAAAAAGAGAAAATAGATGAAATTGTAATTGATAGTGAGGATAAAGAGTTACAAAATTTAGTAAATGATCTAAAAATTCTAAAAGACACATTAGATAGAGAAGAGGCTCTTAGGCAATCTACTCTACAGTATATCTCTCATGAGATGAAGACTCCTATTATGATTATTGAAGGTTATACCTCTTCTGCTAAAGATAATCTTTTTCCGAAAGGTGATCTCAACTCTACTTTGGATACTATACTAGCTCAAGCATATAGAATTAAGCAGAAAGTTCGTGATTTAATCACAATTATAAAAGTGGAATCCAATGATTATTATTTTTCTACTGCTACTTCAGTTAATATCTATGATACTATACAGGAGATCTTAATTTTACTTAAATATAATTACTCAAATAAAAAAGTAGAACTTAATATCCCTTCAAACTATTTTATTGAGTGTGATAAGGAGCAACTAAAAATAATTTTTGAAAATTTAATAACCAATCAAATTAAATATTCTGACACTTTTTTCTCTATAACCTGTGAAAAAAAAGAGGATACACTATATATGCACTTCTTTAATGATGGAGAAAAAATAGGTGAACAGATAAAACCATATCTATTTTCACCATTTGTTAAAGAGTATCATGGAGGAAGTGGTCTAGGTCTCTCTATTTGTAAAACAATTATTTCAAAGTTAAATGGAGATATCTATTTGGAAGACACAACTACTGGAAACCTCTTCACTGTGGAGTTTAACTCATTTTCAGAAAAATAATTTGTACAATTTGAACAATTTTATTTTGTTTTTAAATAAAATTGTTCTTTTTTTTTACAAATTATACTTGACTTTTTTAGTGCATAGGAATATAATGAGTTATATAGATAACTAATCAAGTATAGATTAAATATTGTTGATAGATTAAAAGAGGGGGTCATTTTATGCTTTTTAAAACTAGTGAAATCCACGAGGAGTTACGTAAAAAGGTTAGAGAGTTTGCTGAAACAGAAGTTAAACCAATTGCTTTTTCTTTAGATCAAAATAATGAATTTCCTACTGAAGCTATTAAAAAATTTGCTGAATTGGGACTTATGGGTATACCTTATCCTAAAGAGTATGGTGGGGCAGGTATGGACACTTTAAGCTATGCTATAGCTGTTGAAGAGTTATCAAGAGTTGACGGTGGTACAGGAGTTATACTCTCAGCACATGTTTCTTTAGGTACCTACCCTATCTATGCTTTTGGAACTGAAGAACAAAAACAAAAATATCTTATCCCTTTAGCTTCTGGTGAAAAACTTGGGGCTTTTGGATTAACTGAACCAAATGCAGGAAGTGATGCAGGAGGAACTGAAACTACTGCTGAATTAGTTGGAGATCACTACATTTTAAATGGTGGTAAAATATTTATAACAAATGCTGATAAAGCTGATACATATGTTGTCTTTGCTGTTACTACTCCAGATATAGGAACAAGAGGAATAAGTGCCTTTATTGTAGAAAAAGGTTGGGAAGGATTTACATTTGGTGATCATTATGACAAGATGGGAATCCGTTCATCATCTACTGCTGAACTAATTTTTAATAATGTTAAAGTTCCTAAAGAGAATCTTCTTGGAAAAGAGGGAGAAGGATTCAGAATTGCAATGGCTACCCTTGATGGTGGTAGAATTGGAATAGCTTCTCAAGCTCTAGGAATTGCACAAGGAGCTTATGAAAATGCTCTTGAGTATGCTAAAGAGAGAGTACAATTTGGAAAACCAATAGCTCAACAACAGATCATATCTTTCAAGTTAGCTGATATGGCAACAAAATTGAGAGCAGCTAGATTTTTAGTATATAGTGCTGCTGAATTAAAAGAGAATCACGAACCTTTCGGTATGGAATCAGCTATGGCTAAACAATATGCTTCTGATATATGTCTTGAGGTAGTTAATGATGCTTTACAAATATTTGGTGGATCTGGTTACTTAAAAGGAATGGAAGTAGAACGTGCTTATAGAGATGCTAAAATTTGTACTATCTATGAGGGAACTAATGAGATTCAAAGAGTAGTTATAGCTTCTCATATCATTGGAAAAATGCCTAAAGCTGAATCAACTAAGAAAAAAGCAAAAGGAAATGGTGGAGCAACTGGACTTCGTAAAAACATTATTTTTAAAGATGGAACTATGGAAGAAAAAGTTAATGCACTAGTTGAAAGTTTAAAAAATGATGGTTATGATTTCACTGTTGGAATCCCTTTAGACACACCAATTCCTCAAGCTGAGCGTGTAGTAAGTGCTGGAAAAGGAATTGGAGCAAAAGAAAATATGAAGCTTATTGAAGATTTAGCTATTCAGGCTGGAGCTGCAATCGGGTCATCAAGACCTGTAGCTGAAACTTTAAGATACCTTCCTCTAAATCGTTATGTAGGAATGTCTGGTCAAAAATTCAACGGTAACCTTTACATTGCCTGCGGTATTTCGGGAGCAGGGCAACACCTAAAAGGAATTAAAGATGCTACTACAATAGTTGCTATCAATACAAATCCTAATGCTCCTATATTTAAAAACTCTGATTATGGAATTGTTGGAGATGTCAAGGAGATCCTTCCACTATTGACTAAGGCTTTGGACAATGGTGAACCTAAGACTCCAGCTCCTCCTATGAAAAAAATGAAGAGAGTAGTTCCAAAACCAAGTAGACCTTCATCTTGGAAAAGATATGTATGTGGTGGTTGTGGTTATGAGTATGATCCTGCAATTGGAGATGAAGAAAACGAAATTGCTGAAGGAACACTTTTTGAAAAATTACCTGAAGAATGGATTTGTCCAGACTGCGGTGAAGAAAAAACTGCTTTTATTGAGATAGAAGATTAATCTTAGGAGGAAGATACTATGCATAACGTAAGAAAGATAACTGATGATCTATACTGGGTAGGAGGAGATGAACACCGTCTACACCTATTTGAAAATATACACCCCATATCTAGAGGAGTTTCTTATAACTCTTATCTACTTTTAGATAAAAAAACAGTCCTATTTGATACTGTGGATTGGGCAATAGGACGTCAATTTATAGAGAATATAAAATATGTTTTAAAAGATAGAAAATTAGATTATATGGTAATCAATCATATGGAACCTGACCATGCTGCAATGATACAAGAGATCATAATGCATTACCCTGAAGTAAAAGTTATTAGTTCTGAAAAAGCTTTCTATCTTATGAATCAATTTGGATTTAATGTAGATCCTGAAAAGTGTGAGACAGTTGTTGAAGGAGATACAAAATCTTTTGGTAAACATAAAATACTATTTGTAGCTGCTCCTATGGTTCACTGGCCAGAAGCTATGGTAAGTTTTGATTTAACAAATGGAGTGCTATTTAGTGCTGATGCCTTTGGAAGTTTTGGAGCTTTAGATGGAAAACTTTTCAATGATGAGGTAAATTTTGATAGAGATTGGATAGATGATGCTAGAAGATACTATACTAATATAGTTGGTAAGTATGGTCCTCATGTACAAGCTCTTCTGAAAAAAGCTAGTGGTATAGATATTAAAATGATCTGTCCTCTTCATGGTCCAGTATGGAGAAATAACTTTGAGTATTTCTTAGATAAATATAATAGATGGAGTAAATATATACCAGAAGAAAAAGGAGTTATGATTGTCTATGCTTCAATGTATGGAAATACTGAAAATGCCGCATCTGTACTAGCTACTAAACTAGTAGAAAAAGGTATGACTAATGTTCATATGTATGATGTTTCAAAAGTTCATGTTTCTGAATTAATAGCTGAAACTTTTAGATATAGTCATATTGTTCTTGCATCTGTTACTTACAACCTTGGAATCTACCCTCTAATGCATAATTATCTAATGGATATGAAAGCACTAAATGTACAAAAAAGAACTGTGGCTGTAGTTGAAAATGGTTCTTGGGCTTGTAAATCAGGTAGCTTAATGATGAAGTGTTTAGAAGAAATGAAAGATATGAATATTTTAAATGAAAAAGTTACTTTAACATCATCTATGACAGATGATAACCATATTGAAATGGATAGTTTAGTTGATTCTATCTTAGAATCAATGAAATAGATCCCCTTATAAAAACAGGAGAAGAGCTAACTCCCTCTTCTCCTGTTTTTTATTCTATTTTTCATTATTTTATATCTTTTAAATTTATAATATATCTGAGCAAATGTAGAAACTACAATTATTCCCATCGTTATTGCCAATGTTATCATCAGTGTTTCAATACCCTTTTGAGTTGCCTCCTGCACCCTATGTTCTACAGCATAGGACATTGTAAAATAGACTCCACTTCCAGGTACTAATGGGATCAAACTAGCTATTAAGGTTGAGGTCACTGGTGTTTTTAACATTCTAGCCATTATTTCAGAGTATATTGTCAATCCAACTGATGAGTAAAAAAATGATACTGGATCTGAATTTCCACTATATTTGAAGAGAATATATATAGCCCAACCAATAGCTCCACCAATACTTGCATATATTAGCTTTTTTCCTTTTAAATTAAAGATGATTCCAAAAGCAAAAGTACTTCCAGCTGCTGCAATTATCTCAATAATAACGTGACTATCCATCTATATCTCTCCCAATTTTAAAATTAAAAATAGTGCAAAACCTGTTCCAGAAGCTAGAGCCATACCTATTAAAAAAGCTTCTACAGCTCTTGAAACACCAGATACTAAATCACCTACCACCAGATCTCTAATAGCATTTGTAAAGGCAATTCCTGGTACCAACAGCATCAACATACCTATTGTTGAGTAAGATACAGTACTGAGTATTCCAAATTTCACTCCCAAATATGAAACAAGTGTACATATACTTCCACCTAGAGTATTTAAAAAGAAGGTATTTGTTTGAAGTTTATTGGCAAAATCAGATATTAAAAATACCATACCACCACCTACAAAAGCTACTAATCCATCTGCTAGACTTCCTTTATAGAGTAGAGCAAAGAAAAATGCTCCCAAACAATAAGCTAAAAAATAGATATATTTGTTATATGGAACTTCCCTATTGATTTTGATTACCTCTTCTGTAAACTTATGAAAACTATACTTATCTAAATCCCTCACCAACTGATTTATTGAATGAACTTTATTCAAATTTATTGTCCTTGAATTTATTCTCTCTACAGCTGAATAAGTTTCCCCTCTGTGATTTCTCACTGAAGTTATGATACAAGTAATAGAAACAAAGCATTGAGCATTCAAATTATGATGTTTGCATATTCTTGTTATTATATCCTCTACTCTATAGGTCTCTGCCCCACTTTGCAAGGCAATTTTACCAGTCATGTTAGCTAAAGTTAATATCTTATTTTCAATAATCATAGTATACCCCACTTTATTTAAACATTTTTAAAACTGTCTCTGAATAATCACCATTTTCATCATGTGCTATCAAAGGTGGTAATACTCTCAAGCCAGAGTTACCATTTTTTACCCCCTCAACTAGTAAAATTTTTCCCTCTTTCTCTATTTTAGTATAACAAAATTGTATTCTCTTTGGTTCAATTCTATATTTTTTCATTGTTTCAATAATATCTATCAATCTATCAACTCTATGAACCATTACAAAATATCCCTTATCTTTTAAAAGACTTGCTGATGTTGCTAGTAATGAATCCAAATTAATTGTTATCTCATGACGAGCGAGTGATAATTGATCTAGATCGTTCAACTGTTTCTCTTCTCCATGAAATTTGAAAAATGGTGGGTTTGTTACAACTAAATCCATACTCCCTCTCTTAAAGTGAGTCTCCCAATTTTTCATATCGTCATTTATAATCTCAATCTGATCACCAAGCTTATTCAACTCTACATTTCTTTTAGCCAATTCACTTGATATTTTCTGTATCTCTATACCATAAATTTTAGAATCTGTTCTCTTAGATAAAAATAGAGGTATCACTCCATTCCCAGTTCCCAAATCCACTATTTTTTTTGTTGTTCTAGTTATTGTTGCAAACTCTGCTACTAACAAAGAATCTATTGAAAAAGAAAAATGATCTGCTCTTTGAATAATTTTCATATCTTTCTGCAAAAGATCAATAACTGTTTCAAATCTATTTTCATCATTCATAAAAAATGATCCTCCTAAAGTTTAATTTACTACTATTTTTCTATGATTTTCTAGCACTTTCACAGTTGAAAACCCCAATAATCTACAATAGGAGAATACCATATCCTGATTATTTTTTTCTAATTTATAGAATTCCTTTGTAAAATTTATTGTAATTACAGGAGCCTCCGGAATCTCTCTATAAAGATTTTTCAGCTCTACAACTAAGTTTTCAAAAAACTTATCTATCTCTAGATTATCAGTAAATACCTCTCCCAAAACCACTAAATTATCTCTATAAAAGATCTTATATATTCCTGTTCCCTCATATCCAGTTATCTCCATAGTAAAATCTATCAAACCAATTGGGGCTAATGAGAGTAGCTCTTTACGTTTAAAAAGAGCCTCAAAATTATTATTTAACTCTAAATATATAGCCTCAACTGCAGATCTTATCTCTGGTAAATTATATTGTTCAAAAACATTTTTAGTCACTGGATTATAAATACCTATCTTCTCTAATTCCAAGAAAATCACCTCTATATAGCATATTGAGTATTGTACATTGTTTGATAGAATCCACCTAGCTCCATCAACTCTTTATGAGTTCCTTTCTCAATAATAGCTCCATCTTTTAATACTAATATCAAATCAGCATTTTTTATTGTAGATAGTCTATGAGCTATTACAAAACTAGTTCTGTTCTTAGTTATATTCGTTATAGCTTTCTGAAGTCTCAACTCTGTTCTAGTATCAACTCCACTTGTTGCTTCATCCAGTATTAGGAACTTTGGATTAGAAGCAATTATTCTTGCAATTGTTATCAACTGTTTCTGTCCTTGAGAAAGTACCATGTTGTCCTCACTTATTATTGTATCATATCCCATAGGTAATTTACTAATAAAATCATAAGCACAAGCTAATTTTGCACTATTTATAATATCCTCATCAGATATATTTTCATTTCCATATTTTATATTTTCAGCAATTGTTCCTGTAAATAACCAACTGTCTTGCAATACCATACCAAATAGTTTTCTTAAATCTGATTTTCTATACTCCTCTATATTTACCCCATCTAATAAAATCTCTCCAGATGAGATATCATAAAATTTCATTAAAAGATTTACTATTGTTGTCTTTCCTCCACCAGTAGGGCCAACTATTGCAACTAATTTTCCTCCATCTACTTTAAATGACAGATCCTTTAATACAGCTACATCTTTTTCATATGAGAAGTTTACATCTTTAAATTCAACACTTCCTCTTATCTCATCTGCCTTTAGCTCTCTATCTCCACCTAAACTATCCTCTTTTAGTTCCATGAATTGGAAAAATCTCTCTGAACTAACTATTACAGTCTGTATTATGTTGTATGCCTCTGATATACTTGCAATAGGTCTATTAAAAAGCTTTGAATATATAATAAAACTAGATAGCTCTCCTAAATTTAATCTTCCTTTCAATATGAATATAGCTCCAGTAAAAATTATAAGCGAATACCCTATATTGTTTATAAAGTTCAATGTAGGAAAATTAAAGCCTGAGAAAAATAGAGTTTTTATAGCATTCTCTTTATAATCCTCATTCAATCTCTTAAATTTTTCAATAGCTCTCTCCTCATAAGAGAATGACTTTACCTCAGACTGTCCTGTCAACATCTCATCTACAAAACTATTTAATTTACCTAGATGTCTTTGCTGTATTCTTCTTTTCTCCTTACTTTTCATAGTTATTTTCTTTAAGAATACTCCTGTTATAGACACCAGTATCAACTGTATTATTGTCAACGATGGGCTGATATATATCATTATAACCAATGCAGTTGAAATAGTTAATATGTTCACTATTATTCTAGTTCCAATCTGTGATAGAGAACTACTTATATTATCTATATCATTTATTAAAATGGTTAAAATATTTCCCTGTGACATAGTATTAAATGTTTTTAATGGAAACTTATGTATCTTTGAGAAAGCATTTTTTCTCATTGTATTTACTATCTCTTGGGATATTACATTCATCTTTACATTCTGTATCAAAGATAAAAAAGCCCCTAATATATAAGTCAATAGCAAGGCTCCAGATATCTGTCCTAAAAATATAAAATTCTCTCTACTCATACCAATATGTATCTGATTTATAGCTTTTCCTACCAAATATGGTCCTATCAATGTAAAGATATTTCCTATTATTGCTAAAATTACTAAAAATAAAAATTTATGTCTATACTGATAGAGATATGGAGTTAATTTTTTTAATATACTATTCTTCATCTTCACACTCTCCTGTTATACATATCTCTTGAGATTCACAGATCTCTCTATACACACCACAAGTTTCTACCAGTTTTTCATGTGTATCAAAACCTGCTATCTTCCCATTATCTAATACCATTATTCTATCCATCTTTATCAATGAAGATATTTTTGGAGAGATTGTTATTGTTGTAATATGTTTCATATATCTCTTCAACTCTTCTTTCAAATTATGCTCTGTTATAAAATCTAAAGCACTAAAACTATCATCAAATATCAAAATATCTGGTTGTTTCAATAGAGTTCTAGCTATTGATACCCTCTGTTTCTGTCCACCTGAAAGGTTATTTCCACCCTTTATCAGCTGTGTTTCATACTTTTCAGGTAATTTCTCTATAAACTCTTTTCCTTGAGCTATATGTGCCATAAGTTCAAGCTTCTCTCTAGAGGCATTTTGATCTCCCCACATCATATTCTCTTTTACACTTTGTGAGAAAAGAAAAGCTTTCTGTAATACTAAACCAATTTTCTTTCTTAAATTTCCCTCTTTATATCTTTTTATATCTACTCCGTCTACTCTTATCTCTCCTTTTACTGGGTCATAAAATCTCGGAATAAGAGAAACTAAGGTTGATTTTCCTGAACCTATTCCACCAATTATACCTATATTCTCTCCTCTTCTTATCTTAAAATCTATATCTTCCAAGACATATTTATCACTTTTATCATAAGAGAAATATACATGATTAAACTCTAAAACATTGTCCACTAATTTGTGTTCAAAATCCTCTTGAGTGATCTCCTCAATCTTCTCTTCAACTATCTCCTCCACTCTTTTGTAAGAAATACTTGTCTTACTATATAGACTAAACAAGAAAGATAGAGCATTCATAGCAAAAAGTATCATATTAAGATAGTTGATAAAAGCTACTATCTCTCCTAATTGCATCTTTCCATAGTGTACTCTTATCCCTCCAAACCATAATACTGCAACTACTCCAACATTCATAAGTAGAGTTATAAACGGAAGTTTACTTATCATAAGGTTTTCAGCTACTATACTCTGCTCTTTAAGATCATCATTTTTCTCATCAAATCTCTCTTCCTCAATCTTCTCTTTAGACAGAGCTCTTACCACTTTCATTCCAGATAGATTTTCTCTCAATATCAAAGTCAAATTATCCAATTTTTTCTGCACTAAAGCATATAATCCAAAAGATTTTTTTACATAGTAAAGAGTTAGATATATTATAAGTGGTGCAATTATTATGAATACAATTGAAAGTGTAGGATTTATAATTATAGCCATAATTACAGCTCCTACTCCTGTTGTCAATCCTCTCAATACCATTCTTATACACATTAGGAACATATTTGTTATCTGATCTACATCTTTAGTTATTCTTGTAATTAAAGAAGCTTGTGAAAACTTATTTAATTGATTGAATGTAAAGTGTTGAATCTTTGTAAATATGCTATCTCTTAAATTTGCTCCAAACTCCTGAGAAGTTTTTGAAGAGAAGTAGTTTGATAAGATAGCTGATAAATAACCTAGTATAGCTACTCCTACCATCTTCCCTCCCATATTTAAAATATAATCAAAATCTCTATTTGAAACACCTATATCTATTACCTTTGCCATTATAAGCGGAAGTGTCAAATCTGCAAAAGATTCTCCCATTTTAAAAAGTGCTGCTATCATTCCCCTAAATAAATAGGGTTTAAAATATTTAAACATTATCCCTCCTAAAATAATTAGTTTTACGAAATATTTAGTATTTACCAGATTTAATTTTATCATATATTCTATTTAAATAATAGAGTAATTTAGTTAAAATTTATTAATTAATTTTTTTATTTTTGTAATCTTTTTGTCACACTCTTATGATATCATAAATCATATAAAAAATCTTTCCCCAAAATATTTTATATAAATGAAAATAGTGGAGTTTATTCTCCACTATTTTTGTTTTTTGCAACTTCTGATTATTGACATCTACATAAAAAAATAGTATAATGCGTGGGACAATTATATATTGTAGCAGATGGGTACTCCTATCTGCTTTTATTTTTATAGGAGGTTTTTATGTTAATCAATTTAAAAGATGATAAAAAATTCTTTAACATTCTTCTTGTATTAGCTATTCCAATTATTTTACAAAATTTGATTGGAGCATCTCTAAATCTACTGGATAACTTTATGATAGGAAGTCTTGGAGAAAGTGCTATTGCTGCCACTGGAATAGCAAATCAATATTATATGCTATTTTATCATGCTGGGAATGGATTTGTTGTAGGTGCAGGAATCTTTATGTCACAATATTTTGGAAAAAAAGATATAGATAGTATCTATAAATTTATAGGTATAGCTCTTCTTTTCTCCCAAGTTACATCTTGGATTTTTGCTAGTGGAGGGGTATTTTTTGCTGAGGATATAATGAGAATCTTCACTAAAGATGAAGTTGTTACAACTCTTGGAAAAAACTATTTAGCTGCAGTTGCTCCTAGTTATATCTTTATGAGTGTATCACTCTCATTTGCTATGGCTTTGAGAAGTTCGGGATATACAAAAATACCTATGTATGGAAGTATGATTGGGCTTGCTTTTAATGCAATTTTAAACTACATATTTATCTTTGGTAAATTTGGCTTTCCTGCACTTGGAGTAACTGGAGCTGCTCTTGGTACTACCGTAGCTAGATTTATGGAGATGAGTTTCATTCTTCATACTATCTACATAAGAGATAAAAATATCATTGCTGGAAAGTTAAATCAACTTTTTAGTTTCTCTAAAGAGTTGATAAATAAATACTTAAGAACTGCTACTTCAGTAGTTTTTAATGATGTGATGTGGATAGGTGGAATGACTGCATATTTTATAGCTTATTCTAAACTTGGAACTAATGCTACTGCTGCTATGCAGATAGGTAATACTCTAAATAACGCATTTAACCTTTTTGCTGTAAGTATCTCTATCGCCTCTAGTATAATTATTGGTAATAATATTGGGGCAGGAAAAGAGAGTGAAGCTAAAGAAATGGCTATTAAAATTAGTATCTGGGGAGTGCTTTTAGGAGTTGTAATTGGAGCTATATTCTTTTTAATATCACCTCTTATCCCTAAACTATTTGCAATATCTGATGAAACAAAATCAAGTGTAATTGCCATACTTAAAATAATGGCTATCATACTTCCTATCCGTTTCTTTGGTATTGTTCAGATCATAGGGGTTCTCCGTGGTGGTGGAGATGTTATATATGCTATTTTAGTTGAACTTATAGCTGTTTGGGGAATTGGAGTACCACTTTCTTTCTTGGGAGCTGTATATTTCCACTATCCTATAGCTATTGTCTATGCTCTCACTTGTTTAGAGGAGCCTTTCAAAATGATAGCTACTATTCCTAGACTTGTATCTGGTAAATGGATTAAAAATTTGGTTAAATAAGTTGTTAACAGATTAAATTTTTTTTGTAAAGAACTTTAAAAATGGGGCTGTTGCAAACTTAATAGCTATATGTTTTAAAATTAGCTAAAGAGATTTTTTAATCTCTTTGGCTTTTTTATT